>NZ_CP096023.1 GCF_023115355.1 Halocatena salina | reverse complement strand
CTCGCAGAGATCTTGTAGACTCGTGAATCTTCGTTCCATTAAGTATCAAGGTCCAGAGTTCTCGAATCCGGGATACCAGGGCCGTTCGCTATGCCTCGGTGGTTAAGAGCTTGTTTAAATATATTCGCGAAACCACCGTAGCGATGCTCACTCCTATCTCATCAGGGTGGTTTGAACAGATAAAACCCGATCACCGTTATAGCATATAGCTATAGCCAGCAGCTATACCCTTGAGCTATAGTCTATAACCTATATGACCTTATCCACCGTCGAAGGAGCCCAGCACCTGCGCTGTGAAGTCACCGTACTGACAATATTCAGAGTCAAGGGCGAAATACATCTCCTGAACGTCAGGGACATCAATCGGCTTCGAGACTAAAGGTACTGCCAAAGCTCTCTGGATGGCGAGTTCGTATCGTCCCACTTGTCCGTATCAGCGACCACGAAGATATCCTCTGCACGGATGAACTCTTGCCCATCGGCAGCCGTCCTGTGTATCGGAGGTACAACCGATCGGCGTCAGTCGTCAGGGTACACTGCCCACGATCGCTCGACAATCAGGGTCTCACAGTCCCAGTGAAGCGTCCTGATCGTGTGTGTGGGTCTGTTCTTCTGTTCGTTCGCGCTGGTTAGTTCGTTCCAGCAAGTCGTCGATGCCTTTTTCGGACTTGTTCTGCTCGTGAGCGTCAGGGGTGTCGATCGCATAGAGAAAGTCTTGGTGTGCGCCAGAGGTGTCACGAAGGTGTCGACACAGCTCTTGGGGCGTGTGAGCGTCATCGACGGCGGTGTCGGCGGCGGTTTCGGCTCTCAGAAGCGAGCGCGACCAGTTGTCAACGAAGTCGCCCTCGGCGCGGAGTTTGGCGGCGGGGTCGTTTCTGACCGCTTTCGGCACGTCCTCGATGTTTCGGGGGAGAGCATCCATCTCGTCCGACGAGGGTCCGTCGGTCAATGGGTGCTCGATTCCACCGAATCGAGTGGGGAGGTTTGCCCGTAGCCGCGTATGCAGCGGGAGTCGTTCATAAGCCTGTTCTCGTTCGACGGCCTCGAAGTATGCTTCCTTGTTCCGTGTCACGTCCGCCTTGGTGGTGACGTAGGCCTCGCGGTCGGCCTGCACCGCCTCGCGGAGCTGGTCGTGAGCATCGGGCGTTGGGTCGAGCGTTTGTCGGAGGTCTTCGACAGATGCAGCGTTCTCAATCCCCTCGTCGATGAACTGCTCTTGGGTGTCTGCGATCATCGGCGCGGCGTCAATCGCCCACGCGGGCGTTTCTTCGGGAAAGTTGTCCGGAGGAAGTACCCCCACTGTTTTCGGATCGATCTCATGCTCCCGGCAGTAGTACTTCAGGGCGGCTAGATCTGCCGCGTCGGTCGTCTCGAGATCAGTCGTTGGTTCTGGACGGGCACCGTCCGAATCCAGGTCGGTGCGTGTCGTGCCGTGGCCTGCAGTCCAGTAGACATCGACATCCCGCTCGTGAAGGCGCTTGAGTGTCGCATCGTGGGGATGGGCGTCGTGCTGGTTCTCGCTCGTGTACGTATTATCCAGCCCGCTCGAAATGATTGCTGCCTCTGGATCGACTCGATCGAGGAATTCCTCGCTGGTCGCATGGGTTGACCCGTGATGACCAGCCAATAGTATATCCGTATGGAGGGTCACATCGTTCTCTGGATTGTCGTGTTGTTGCATCAGCCAACTTTCAGCGTGATGGTGGGAGTCATCTTGGATATCACCCATAAACAGTGCCGACCGTTCGCTTTCAAGTTTGTAGACAGCGCCGTTCTCGTTCGGTTGTTTTGCCCTGAAATTGACATTAGCTCCCGTTTCAGGACGGGTTACGTCAACGGACCCATCAGCGTCCGGAGGGGCTAACACAGTGAGATCTGCGGTCGAGTTGATGGGAACTATATCGCCACGGGAGACTTCTGTATATTTCTCAACACCAAGGCGATCCAAATGATTTTTGAAGTCCTTTATATTACCTTCATTAACTCCGTTATCCGATTCATCAGCCCCATCGTCCAAGATTTCAACCCGATTAAGATCAGGGTAGATAGCGTGTGATACTTCATAATCATGGAAACTCAAGTTTTCAAGCCCTTTAATATGATCTTGATGGAAATGAGTGGCAGCGAATACAAGTGGGATATTACCATTATCTGTCCGCTCAACAGTTCGATCGGCAAGCACTGTTTCGAGTTCGTCTACGACTTCTTCTTCATCAGCATCATTGAGGACGATCTGGCCCTCCTCTGTGATTATGACAGTTGCATCGGCTTGACCCACATCGAGGTTATACAGCTCTAATTCCCCATTATCTAACCCCTCACCACTGGCGCTCATTCGCTTTCATCTGTCATCCCTTTTAATTCTTCAATCGCAGATTGAGCCTTCTCATGTTCTCGTTGAGTAAGTTCTTTGTCGTAGTGTAACGCGACAATCTTGCCGTCGTCATCTAATTCTGGTCTAAATTCACAGCCATACTGATCTCGATCCACTCCCTCTGGTAGATCATCAAGTGGATAGCGGAATAATTCCGAAGGCCCTTCTTCTTTGTACAAGACAAATGTCGCTACCCCATCCTCAATTTCACGAAATGACACATGACGTTCTGTCATTATCTGTGACCAATATCAGCATCGAACTTAATCGTACCGGGGAACAGTGACCAAGGACGACCCATATTCTGGGCACGGTTCGTAAGCTTGCTGTGCTGGCTTTCAATACCGCATTATTGGTGTGATCCTCTGGCGGACGGATCGTTCGGCGGTCCATCTTCCATCCATCTCGGAGCGTATCCTCAAAGTGGTCAAAGTATTCACGGACAGCAGCCCCTTCGATTCCACGGAGTTCATCCATTGTTTCGCACGTCTGTATTCTGCCCGGAGTGTCTAACAGATCCTTTCCAACTACACTACGTATCTGCTTTCGGCGTAAGTACTCAATGGCATTCAGGATCTTGCCTACGACGAACTGTGCCGAGATGGTGCTCTTCGGCCTCGGCCTTGAAACCCCCGAGCGCACCACTCTTGCTAATGAACTGACTGCGTCTTTGGAGCATCACTAAGGAGTATCGTGAGTATGCAAGCCATCGTATCCGACAGCCGGTGCAGGTCTTCACAGACACAATCTCGTCCGTCGATGAAACAGCAATTATAGCAGGCGGAAACCCGACATCAACTCCTTTAAGAAAGAGATTCAATCACTCATGCGCGCGTATAATGAAAGCCATTAGCACGCTACATGGGCACGGTGGCTTCGATCGTCTCGATGACCTGCCGTGGTGCTTCGGCGTTCCCGATGAACTTGAGGACGGTCTCCGTCCAGCCCGAGATATTGTAGACGTTCTCGTAGCCCTCCGGTGTCACGAAGCCACCGTAGGCCGCCAGATCGATCACGTATAGTGACACCTCAGGTGCAATCGCCTCGCGGTAGGCTTCGAACTCCTCTCGTACCGTCCGATCATCGCTGACGAGTCCGCCCGTCGCGTCCCAGAGCTGCATGTCCGTGAACAGGATCACCCGGTCAAGGGCGATCGCTTCTTCGCGGAGGTATTCGAGGACCTTCCAGCCATTGGTGGCATTGCCGACCTCGGGATCGATCCCCAACAGCGCGTTCTGGCGCGCCAGGATAGGAAGGGGGCGACGATCCCGCGTTCCAGTGGGCAATCGAATGGGCGCGCCACCTCGCAAGCGACACGCCCAGCGATGTCGACCAGTTCGACGCATTCCTCGAATACCTCGTCGCAGTGGGGTTCGCGGACGAAAAAGCAGCTCTCCGGTGACCGCCGACGAGAGTTGTTTTTGCGCCCCGAGGGATGCGGTGCGTCCTAAACTGACGTACTCGCGGTGAACACAATGGCTACGACCAGCACCCCGTCGGCTTCGTTCGATGAAACCGACACTCGACACGACGAGATTCACAGTACGATTGAACAGTGGATCGACGAGTTCGTCGCAGACGTCAACGACGCCCAGGCCAGCGACGAGTTCCAGAAGTGACTCGATGTCCAGAGTCGCTTCCAGGACTACTCCCATCGTAACACGCTCCTGATCAAACTCCAGCGTCCCGAGGCGACGAAGGTCGCGGGCTACAACACCTGGCGAAATGAATTCGACCGGCACGTCCAGGAGGGAGAGCAGGCGATCTGGGCCCCGATCATCACGAAGCAGTGCCCGGAATGCGAAAATTCGCCCAGCTACCACAAGGATAGTGAGTGTGAGTATGATGAGACACCACCTGAGGAGTGGTCGAAAGGACTCGTCGGATTCAAACCGACCGTTGTCTTCGACATCTCCCAGACCGAGGGCGAACCGCTTCCCGAGTTAGAGACGGAGGCGACCGGCGACGCTGAGGACCTCGTACCCGCACTCACAGACGTAGCGGATGCGCTCGGCGTAACGGTGCGCATCGTCGACGCTGCCGACTGGGAGCATGGCGACACGAAAGGCGTCTGCAAACAGCGGAGCCTTCACGATCTCACGCCAGTCGTCGATGCGAAAGCCCGCCCGAACCAGGCCGATCTCGCGGTCACGCTGCTCCACGAGTATGCCCACGCGCTACTCCATTTCGACGTCGATGACGAGACTGAACGGTCGAAACACGAGGTCGAAGCAGAGGCCGTCGCGTACATCGTCGGTCGGTATTTCGAGTTGGATACGAGCGGGTCGGCGTTCTATCTTGCAGCGTGGCAAGACGATGAACACGAGGTGATCCAAAATCGACTCGGACAGATCAGTTCGACCGCTCAGGAGATAATCGGGACGGTCGCCGAGGGCTGAACACCCCTTCCCCAGGCTGTTAACCAACGTCTGGGGTACTATGCCACTCTGTTGGTTAATTCGTTCAGCGTTCGACCCCGTGTGTTTCGATCGGTCCCGAGACTTAGCCCACACCGATAGTCGATATTAGGATTCAGAACCGATTCGGCGCTGCTGGTCACGAAGGAATTCGACGACAGCTTCGATATCCTGGTCGGGAACCGTTTGCTGTTCGAAGACTCCTTTGAACGCATCCGCGAAACCCTCCGACGTGAGTTGGTCGAGGACAGTCCCGATGCGACCAGCGAGCTTCTTGGACTCCCCGCGATGCAGATGGGTCGCGATCCGGTCGAAATCCGCGCCAGCAGCAAGCACCACCAGATCCCGGGAGTCTGCCTTGCGGCCACTATGGAGTTTCACCGCAAACAGCAGTTCCCGTTCCGGAATCCTGGATGTTATCGGTCGACCGGTTCGCAGTTCTTCCGTGACGGAGTGCTGGGCCAGATAGCGATACGACCACTCAGCCGCCGTCTGGCGGCAACCAAGCGCGTCGACCATCGCGTCGAACCGAACCGGATTCCCGATGTCCTTGTCATACCGGATAGTACGGCCCTCGTAGAGCTCGTTTCGCTCGACATCGGCCGTTTTCTCGTAGCCGCGGTCGGTGAGAAGGTCAGTGTAGTCGTCGACCGACTGCGCCGGAATGACGACGTCGACGTCCGTAGTGAAGCGCTGATTGAACGCCGCGATCGCCCACCCACCGACGAGCACGTAGGGCAGGTCAGCGTCAATGACTGCCTCCAGGGTGTCCAGCAATTCGTTTTCGCGTTCACCGAGACTCATGCATTGAGACGCGGATCCTCGTGGGACGCGTCGATATCGCGATCGTACTCGTCGGCAATCATCTCCAACGCTGGCTCGTAGTTCACCCGGTACTCCAACATGTGCTCGATTGCTTCGTCCAACGGAATGACGGGATTGCCGTCGACCCACTCGCGAGTGATGCCCCCACTCGTTGGGAACAACACGTACGAGACGGTCGCGTCGTAGTCAGTCGCATCCGGCCGCTCTTCGATCCGGCTCGGAATCCCGAACTCATCAAAGAACGCTGTCCATTGTTCGACGTCCTGGTCGGCGACCTGGATGAAGATCGGATAGTCGTCGTGGCCGCGGGCGATCTGATAGCCGCCGTGGGTCCAGACGTAGCTGCCGTCGATTTTCGTGTACGCGAACGGCATCCCGGAGAAGTGGGGAATTACGTAGCCGTCGTCGATCAAGGGTGGGATAGAGCGGGAAATGGCAGCGACGAGATCGTAGTAGCGATCCCTGACAGCGTAATTCTCGATGTAGACGCCGTCATCGCGGCGGATAAAGCCTGCGTCCTCCAACCGCTCGATCCAGTCGTACACCCATGAGTAGGAGCCGTCGATCTTCTGGGCGATCCGCCGGATCGAGTCGCCCGGCCGGACCGCGACCATGATCTTCGCCGCGGTCTCGTCGACGTACTCCATCATCATTAGTTATCGGTATCGCAGCTAACTGTATTAGTCTTATGCCTCGTATTCCCTACAGAGTTATCTCTATACAGATAGACTCCCCTTGGATCCGGCAATCCGATCCGGCTCAGCATCCGAGCAGAGATGGAGCAACCAACAGAGAATACGACTGACCGCCATTCGTTGGGTACGTTTATCTGCGCCTGCTGAGGGGCGGAGGCGCACTCTCGTCTCCACCGACCCATGACCGACCAATATCTCACGACCGTTCTCGAAGAGGCAGAGCGAGTCGGTGAATACCACGACCAGGTCGCCCGCTCATCAAAGAACCCGTACCACGAGTACCTCCGGTACGCCGTCCTCCGCCTGCTCGAAGGCGAGGCTGACGAAATATCTATGGACGTGCCGCAGATCGATGGCGTGACTGTCGGATATGGGGAGGACGAGGCGATGTGCGAAAGCTGGGGCGACGACGTCGAGTGGTGGGAGACTGTTCTGCCGCAGGAGGAGTGTACACGCTTCCGAGTGTTCTATCCCGACAAGTACGAGATCGTTCCTCAGGTCAGTGCCGACGTGATGGCTGCACTCGGGGCATGGCGCGTCTGGACTGGGAACGCTGCCTCCTGTGGCTCATACGACCATCGCGAGCGTCGGGAAGTCCACTATCTGTGGCCGGAGGGGCATCCGGTCGAAGCCCTGCTTGAGAATCGGCTCCAGAATCCTACAGCCGCGGTTGCCCCAGACGGTGGTCGAACCGGCGACGTGCGCGACCGGATGGTTGTCACGGAGCACTCGGCCCAGCGTGACGGCCTCGAGCCACGAACCAGACGTGCCGTCGACGAAGCGATGGCGATCTCGTTGCTCGAAAAGGGTGGCCGCTACGAGGTCCGATCGGGGTCCGGGAACTGGTATGAAGTCGACGTGATCAGCGAGTCATGTACCTGTCCAGACTGGCGAAAACACACGCCTGAAGGTGGGTGTAAACATCTCCGTCGGGTAGATTACGAGATCAAATAGGACATGTCCCACGACCTGATGGTCAACTTCCTTCGAAGCCGTAACGCGACGCAACTCGTCGCGCCCAGCGTCCGGTAGTCGGAATCCAGCGACTTCACCTCCGAATACCCGAAGTCTATCAGGACAGCCCAGAGCTGGCCGTACGCGTCACCATCAGAGACGACGAGGTCGATATCCTTCGTCGCGCCCTTGAGATCGCGCAACGACAGAGAGGGACACGGGTCCCTCAAGCAGCCGGACGCAGTCCGACGACATCACCGAGCGAAGCTCGGTTAGCAGCCAGAAGCCTCCGGCTTCTGGCGACATCGCGCCGCCACCGATCAGGTAGACGGTGAGCGGGTCAGTTAGCCTGTCCACGATCTGCTAGAATTCGTTCTCGATGTATTCGCGTCCGAATGTTGGTCTCATGGAGTGGGTGGCACCTCGTAGTCAGCCGCCAGCTCCTGGAATTCGTCCCACTCGGGGAAACGATCGTCCTCGACATCGCCATACGTCTCGAGGTATCGAAGCAAGGCATCGATTACGTCTCCCAGTCCGTATTTCGCCGCTTGGTCTCGGAGTTCACCCTCGTCGACGTCAACGTGGCTGAGCAGTAAGAGACAGTAGGAGCGGTGACGTGTGTCGTCGTCGATCAACAGCGTGTGACAGCAGAGTTCCGCTGGCAAGACTGCCTCCAGGTCCTCGGAGTAGCGGTAGTAGCGGTGGCGGGTCAACAAGAATTGGAGATCGAGGACCGCGAACCGCGCAAGCCCTGTCTCGTAGAAGTGCTCGGCGTCTATCCCCGTTTCCGTTTGCGCGAGAAACTCGTCGTAGTCGTCCCAGAGAATCGTTCCATTCGACGCGACTGATTCGAGACACTGCCGGTGGAGATGGTAGGCGAGTTCACGGGAGAATTCGTGCAACCGCTTGAAGTCCCCGTTGAAGTGGTAGCGACCGTCGTCTGTACCGACGAGACCACGGTCTCGCAATCGTTTGAAAACCCTGTTGACGCTGTTGCAGTAGTTATCGCTCTGCTCGGCGATCTCGGCGACAGTTCGTGGTTGGTCGAGGTAATAGAGGACCTCGATCGCCTTACCCGTCAACAGTTCGGAAACTCGATGTGGGAGTGCTGGCGGACGAGATCCTGATAAAGTTCGACCGCCTGAGCATCTGAGGGGATAACCCGTTTTCGACGGCCGTCACGTTGCGTGTAGACCAAGCCTTTCTCGGTCAGCTCAGCGACGGCACGTGAGAGATAACTCTCGCTGTGGTCAAGCTTCATCGCGAGTTCGGAGATCGTGTCGCCGCGTTCGACAGCGGCGAGGACCTCCAGTTCGATGCCTCGCAGCACACTGTAACACAGTAGGAAACCTGTATATGAAGAAGTTTCGAGAAATGTTACAGCCAGTGGGGAGCTGCCGGAGCGCTCGGTACCATCTTAACCAACGAAACTATGCTCTTGGCGTTCTGTGTTGGTTAATACGGGTTGAGTCAGTATGTCTTACGAGCCACCGACGCCCCCAGCTGAACTCCCCACCGACGTCGTCGACACGCTCGACGACTACTCGCCTGAACGCCTGCGTCACGTCGCCAGCTACACCGAAGACCTCGCTGAATACCGTGAGCGTGCCGCTCGTCTTACCGAGGGGGAAGAGGAAGATAAGGTCGAAGAGCGGTCAAAGGATCTCCCGGATGGTGTCCCCTCGAAAGCGACGATCACGATCAAGGAGATCAACGACAATCGGTACTACTACTGGCAGTGGCGTGAGGGAGATCGCATTAAGTCAAAATACAAGGACCCGGTCAATCCCGACGAGTGAGATCGTTCACATCGGTCGCGAATTATCGATGATGGGCCGATTTTACTCAACCTTCTAATGTTTCGTCAGACACTCCACTATTGCCAGTAAAAACGGTATACAGTGGTCCGTAATATGTTACTGGCAACAGTGGTATTTGAGAATCCAATCATATATCAGCCATTTAGAGAATACTGGCAACACCGGAGGGGGTACTGGTGAAACTGGCACTGTCGGTTGGGGGTTACTGGCAAAAGTGGAGAGGGTATTGGCAGTACTGGTGTTGGCGGTTCCGAAGTCACTCCAAAACCCGATGCCGCTTGGCAGTTTCACGAATATCGTCGAGGGCTCCGAGTTCGTTCTCGAGAGCATCGAGGGCCGACGACAGAGAGACATCAAGCTCGTATTCGTTGTAATTTCCGCGTCCACTCGACGAATCGACCAGCCGTAAGATCCCGTGGAGGCTCAAATTAGACAGGTGGTCGTGTACCCGTCTGCGTTTCAGTGGTTTACTGCCGTGATTATGTAGAACCTCTTGATACCGCTCATAGATCAGTTTCGTTCGTTCAGGTGTTTCTCCCGCTGCCGCTAGCTGACAGACAGTCAGCAACACATACTGTCCCTGCCGGGTCAACGAATGCATCCCTTCGACGACCTGTTGTCGCTGGATCTGATGTTTGGCCTCCCGAACGTGCTCCTCGGTGATTTTCGCCTCTCCACCGGCCATCGCATCGTTCTCGGCGATATCAGCTGCTTTACGGAGTAATCGTAACGCCTGCCGGGCAGATCCCGAGTCCTGTGCAGAGAACGCTGCGCACAACGGAATTACATCCGGCTCGAGGACATCGTCATAGAGCGCGATATCGGCTCGTTGCTTGAGAATATTCTGCAATTCAGTCGCGTTGTACGGAGGGAACAAGATCTCCTCTTCGCAGAGAGTATCCTTGACTTTCGGAGAGAGGTTTTCTCGGAACTTGAAGTCGTTCGAGATGCCGACTACACCGATTTTCACATCGAGATCCAGTTGCGAGCGTGCTCGTGGAAGCTCGTACAGAATATCGTCATCCGAGCCGATGTTATCGATCTCGTCCAGAATCACGAGAATAGTCCCACCGATCGACTCAAGGTCGTTGTAGAGTTCGTTGAAGATGCGTTTTTGTTGATACCCGGTTTCGCTCATAGGTTCATGCGATGACGAGACTGTGGTAAGAGGGTGAGAAGGAGAGCGAATCTCGTTCACGAGATTGACCGCTACCTGATAGGACGTGGTGCAGCCAGTACAGTTGAGTTCAATAACGTTGAGATCGACATCGTCGTACTCTTCGGCGGATTCCTGCAACTCCTCGAGAAGACCGTGCGTAGCAGCTGTCTTCCCGACGCCGGTAACGCCATAGAGAAAGACGTTGTTCGGTTGCCATCCCTGAATGACGGGACGGAGAGCGGCCGCATATTCGTCGAGTTCCTCGTCCCGCTCCTCGAGTGTCTCTGGCTGGTAATCATCCCGAAGGACGTCTTTGTCCTGGATGATGAACGATTCTCGGTTGAATCGGCCCATAGGCGGACTCAAGACGAAGAGCCATCATAAAACCATGGGTTCCAGTATCGCCACTAATCCACCACTTGAACCAGTTATGCCAGTATCGCATTCACTTATAAAACACACACACCACTATTGCCAGTAAACCTTCGCAACAACTGGAGGGGGTCGTTGACCCCCTCTAGTTACCGATACTCTTAATACAATGTACGTAAAACTATACCCGCACTAGCGAAAACGCAACTAGCTGTAGTAAGTTTGGATAACAGTAACTAGACTAGAGACGTGACAGCTTCTGCCTTCCCGTCCATTCTCTCCTCATTACTGGCAATAGTGGAGTGAGGGAGGTACTTAAATGATGGTATTATTGGCAATACTGGCAACACCGGTTGCCTTCTCCCTGCTACCATCGTTACCTCTCCGATATTCCAGTCGAAATCCACCATCTTCGACAGCGATCAATCGAAGATTCTGGGAGTCGTCGCTAGACAGCGTAGAAAACTGGATACGGCCACGGAGTACCACGAAGAGGCACTGGCACTTTCCCAAGAGATCGGTGACCGTCATGAGGAAGCGAAGAGTATCAATAATATAGGAATCATTGCCGGAAAGCGTGGGGAATTAGATGTGGTCACGGAGCATCATGATGAGGCACTAACGCTCTGTCGGGATGTCGGCGACCGGCATGGGGAAGCAAATAGTCTCCACAACCTCGGACTTGTTGCTGAAAAGCATGGCAAATTGGATATAGCTATAGAGTACGTTGAAGAATCGGTTACCATCTTATGCAAAAACACGATTATTGTAAATGCGTTCAGGGCACTTAACGATATCTGTGGGCAGCGTGGTTCTGAGTCTAAGGCAATCGAGTGGTGTGAGGAGGCGATTGACTTCGCTGAGCAGATTGGCCACGTGACTAAACAGCAGGAATTTCAGGAGCAACGGTTGGAGTTGCGACGGCTGCTTGCAGAGGAGTGCGAGCGCTTTTGAATCCGCTCACACAGTGCCCAGCGACCGGCTGGCTACCGATCAGTCTGTGGGGAGCCGCAGGCTGTCACTCATCGCGGAGCCGTCAGTAGGGACTGTCTCAGCTGTGGCTGTGGTCTGTGCCACTCCCTGCTGTCCGATCGTGATCCCAATCAGCGTCTGGTGGGCCCGCCGGAGGCGTTCTGAGAGCGCTTGGTGGGAGATGTCCAAGGTCTCAGCCACTGTATCAAGGCCAGCATCGCGGGGCACCTTGAAGTATCCCATGCTGTGAGCTTGGGTCAGGGCTGTGTGTTGGGCGTCGGTCAGGCCGTGATATGTAGATTGCTCACTGTCAACGGTCCGAATCGAGTCGACGCTGAGACCGAGGTTGTGGGTCTGACAGATCGTGTGGATCTCCGAGCAGGCCGCCCGGCTGGGATAGAGCAGCCGCAGCGCCCACTCATTGCCACTCCCGGCCGCCGAGAGTATCGTTGCCCCCTCGCCGGTCAGCATCCGGCGGACCAGCGACGTCCTCGCCGCCCATTCAATCCGATAGAGCCAGCCGGGCTCCCCGCCAGTCAGCCGCGTCCACTCGGCGACGGTCGCATCGCTCGTGAACGCGGTCTCCAACGCCTGGCGGTCAGGGGCGCGAGCGCGGATGAGCGGCATGCTCTCAGTGGAACTGCTGGCAGCGACGGGCTCACAGGCGATCTGCGCGTCGGGGGCTGTCTGGAACGTCTCGGCGAGCCCGAACTCCTCGGCGGGCATGGTTAGTTTACAAATTGTTGTCATTAGTGATCTCCTGGGCTCTCAATTGCTCGCCGTTGTCCGACAGCGTCACCAGATCCCGGTCTTGGCTATAGGTGACAAGCCCCCTTTCCGCTAGTTTCGGAATGTGCGTGTGGTAGAGCGATAGGTAGACACGCTCGACTTCCTCTGCTGAAATGTCCGTAATATCGGTGTCGTGCTCGTAGACCGCGACTTCATCTGCCACATCAGCTAATGCTAGCGGGAGATCGTGCGTTTGTAGGCAGTGGAGGATGTACCGACGACGCTGGCTAGCAAGGATATCCAAGACGTCATCTAACAACACCTCTCCGTCAGTGACGTTTGCGTGGGCGTCATCAGTGAAACGGCTTGTGGGATGTTGCACAGGGATATATTACGTAGGCTTTAGCAATAGCCTAGGGCCGCGAAAATAACAGTCTTTATATATTCCCCATCGCCATCGCGTCATATTCGGGTGGGCTATTCGTCGTCGTCGTTACTCTCGCCAGCGTCAATCACTATCGTGGCTTGAATGAGAGAGTCAGAGGCACGCCGTATCCGCTGGGACGCGGCGTTTGAGGAGATGCCGAGGACATCCGACAGTTCTTCTATCGTGAGAGCGCGTGGAACGTTGAAATAGCCCTCGCGGAGGGCTGTCGCTAACGTGTCGCGCTGTATCGCGGTCAATCCATACTCACGCTGTCGTGGGGCGGTCGGGGTAGAGAGTTTATTGACCGTGAATGTACGGCCTTGTTTATCGAAGTGCGCTTGGAACGATGAGACCTGGGTGTCCTCGGCAAAGCGGAGGTGGAGCCGCCATGTTTCACCTTGCGCCTTCGCTTGTAAAATATTCGCATGTTGGTCTATAATTTCATTAATTAGATTTACAATCTCTTTATCCCATTCGATCTGATACAAGATGCTCTCACCGGCTTCCTCGATAACAGTTGCGTTGCAACCGTTGGGTCGTCCCGCATCGCGTCGTGGAAGGTCTCGAACTCACCACCGGAGGCCCAGAGAAACGGGAGGACCCACTCGCTACTGTGAGTCGCCTGCCGTTCGGCCTCGACGGTCATATCTGGTTCGGCCGTCAGTGCCTGAGCCAGGGCGAAGGATTGGGCTGGGACGGTGAAATCTGCAACGACACTCATGCTACTGCATCGATGGCCACGCCAATAAGCCCCGTGCTGGCCGTCGTTACGGCACCCGCGGTACCAATTCCCGAGCGAAGTTGAGACCTTCTTCGAACACCTTCAGAACGACGAGATTGACAAGTGCTGACCGAGAACGAAATCGAAGACGACTACCAGACCGTTCTCGAAACCATTTTCGGGTACGTGTATTTCGACACCGTCGAACACCCCGAAGAAGGAGAACTCATCCACGAAGAACTTCAGCGTAAAATCGATGAGTCAACGGCAGTCCTCGATAGAGAACTCAGATTCGTCGGCGAGTTCTACACCATGTTTCACGACGTCTACAACGCCGTGAAGCACCGAAACAGAGCAATCCACAAACCCAAAACGAACTCCAATTCTTCCCGGGCAAGAGCGACGACTCCTAGACTATCACGCATACGTACCTGTAGAATGGGCAGGGCACCGTCGTTTTCCCCTTTATCACTCAACCGATCCGCTTCTCGAACTCTGCTTGGCCGCATCGAGGGGTCCCCGATCGATGTGGGTTTGTCCTCGTGTAATGAACCACAGGAGGCGTGTGGTTATCGTGCATGGAGCTGGGAGACTAACACGCCATGTCTCAGGTGTGCTATATAATCGGCCGAGCGTCGACCGGACTCTCCCGATACTAGCGATCTGGCGAACAAATCGATTGGCCATCTTCTCGAAAGACTTAGTTATCGTTACAAACGCTCCAGAAGAGGGGTATGCCCCCGTCGGACTCGCTCTCGAAACAATTCCGCAGTCGTGGCTATCCGCTGCTGTGTTTCTGTTTGAAAAACCATGGTTGGTCAGGTGTTGTTCCTGCCTGAGTCACAGTGCTAGTCGCAACTGATCTCGGTCGAAAGGCACGTCGAGTGTGTATCAAGGACGACCTCGGTGTCGAGGTCATCCAGGTAATCACTATTGTGCCGCTTCTCAACGGTGCTGACGACGTCTGGTATGCTTTCCTGCATGTGTATTCACGGGCAAGATAGAATCAAATAAGTACTTTGTACAAATCTTCTCGTTTTATAAAGTGAGATAATATTATTACCGACAGAGTAGACATAATGAATCTGATACAAGTCAGAGAGAGAACGACGGTTACTACTCCCAACGAGACAGAGGTTCTGAACTGCCTCATACTTCATCCGTGTCTGAATACTGTCGTACTGATAGTAATAAGAAATATATGAGTGGCTTTTGTAGCATGCATATAATGTTTGACGACGGCTTCTATCGTTGGGACCGAGACCCTGCGGATGGGGAATACGAACTCCAATTCGATCGCTTTGAGTCCACTGATGACTATCACGATCATGCTATCTTTATCATTGTTGATACAGAGACTGATGAGGATATTGGAGATATCATGCTCCCAACCACTGATGTACCTGATCTTGACTCTAATGATCAGGCTACGACGATGATCTATCACGGAAGAGTCGAAGATGGTGAAGTTGTTGATATGAAACACGACCAAGAACTTTCGAAGAAAAGACATAAACAAGCTCAAGAGGAATTTGACCAACTTTTCAGTGACACTGACGACGAGACGGACAGCTAATGTGATGAGTGAGCGAGAGCAATGACAGATCAAGATACCAGCTATGATGGCCAATTTCGTGTGGATGTGATTGATGTCGGACAGGGAGACAGTATCCTGATCGAAGGTCCAGACGGAACCACGATGCTCATTGATTCAGGCCCTCGGCAAGATCATGGTGAAACTGTCCTTGAGCATCTTGATGAACGTGGTATTGATCACCTTGATCATTTCGTTGCGACTCACTATGACGCAGATCATATCGGTGGTCACGCCGATATTATCAACGAGTTGGGTTCAGACGGGATCGACATGGTTCATGGACCTCCCCCAGTAGGAGGCACTCCTCCGGACACGAAGACAATGGGTCGGTTTCGGGATTCTCTAATGGAACGTAATATTAAATCAACTAAAATTGGAGAAGGAGATGAATTCAATATTGGAGATTCTAGTATCAACGTTCTTAATCCCTCTCGGAGCATCGAAAATACGGATCGCAATGAGAATAGTGTCGTCTTACAAGCAACTTACGAGGACCAAAGTATCTTGCTTACAGGCGATATTGAAGGAGAGGCTGAAACACAACTGTTCGAGCAGTATTCTGACCAACTCGGTACAGTTACTGCGGTCAAAGCTGCTCATCATGGTGCATATAATGGAACAAAAGCGACCACTCTTGACGGAACCAATCCGACCAGTATCGTTCTATCCAGTAGTTTAACCAACGGATACCGCCGTGAGAACGAATACAATGCCCACCCCCACGACGAGACGCTCAAGCGCGTCCACGACCACGAAGGCGACATCAATACCTACTGGACCCCGTACCACGGAACGACGAGCCTCATCATCGAAGACGGTGAGCTGCAGATCGAACCTTCTCGTAGCCAACAAGCGCTTTCAGAAGTCGACGTGGCCGCCCTGAAATACTACGGTCGAGACAACGATCTCGACCAGGAAGGCCTCGCCGAGATCGAGGAGATCACCTCCGAGGACCTGCCCGAAGAGACGCCCAACTGGGTGGATGAGGTCTCGCTCGCCACGAAACAACCCGCGATCGATCCGGAGAAACTCGAGGAACTCGCAGAGCTGGAAGCTGAGCGAAGCGATCTCAAACAGGAAAAATACCGACTTGAAGGAGACCGCGAGCAACGCCTCGAACGGAAAGCCGCCCTCGAACAAAAATCCGAGAACAGCCAGGGATTGACGGACCGGCTCACCGCGGCTGTCGGCTCACTCTGGGGCGCTGAAACCGATGGCGATGGGACGACCCAGGAGGACACGACATCTGACCACCGATCGGCCGAATCAGCATCCACCGAGCAAGAGGGCCACGATCGTCCATCCACAGACCCAGACACACCAACCAGTGAGACCGATGGCGACTCAGAGGATGGCGACAACGCTGATCAGGAGGAAAATATAGACGCCACGATCGCCGCCTACGAACGGCGAAACGCCGAACTGAGAGCGGACGTCACCGAGCTCACGGAGCAGGTTGAGGGTCTGACCGCCGAGATCGACACACTCGAACAGGAGCTCGATTTCCCAGGGCTGCTCGACCGCGTCACCGCGGCCATCGGCTCCGAGGCTGGCGACAGCCAGCAGACCGAGATCCGGCGGGAACGGTTGTCCGATACGGTCTCATCGCCCGAAATCACAGACACAGAGGCGGCGGAGGACACTGCAGCGACGGAACAAGAGCACGCTGAATCCACCTGGGATACACTGACCCAGGCCCAACAGACAGACCACACGTCCGACCAGACGCGTTCCGACTCGACACACCGGGACCAAGATCCCAGTACGGATCCCTCCGATGACAGAGGATTCTCGCTCTAACAGCCGTGCGACGGCAGTCGACACGAATTGCTCACTCCGTTGGCAGCGGAACGCTCTCCCGAGGTGTTCCCCCACGCACACGTTCACAACGCTCTATGACCGATACTGGGGACGTTCGCCGCTCGACTGAGCTTCAGGCACTCGTAGGAAACTGTATATTGAAATCAGCCACAGGAAAGACTGTTCTCTGGTCTAGAGCGGACAGGAAATTTCAGTCGCCAGTTGCTCGGCGTTCTTCTCAGCGCGGGTATCGATGTTTGTCACTCCTTCTGGCAACTTCTCTCCGAGGTGTTCTGCCAGGGACGTCAGGACATCCTCATAGGCGTCGATGTAGAGTTCCATTATCGACAGCATGGTTTCGCATCGTTCACTATCCAGCGAGAGCATCCCTGTGAAGATCTCTGATGGCTGTTCTTCAGGTTGGGAGATGTTTAGTAACTCATCGAGTGTAATTCCGATGTGGTTCTCGGCAAGGATACGCCAGGTGTAGTAACACTCGTAGAACTCAACGACGGTGAGCATCAGTTTGGTTTCGAAGAGGTGTACCGGAGAGAATTATCCTCTAGCTGCCGAAGATCATCACTCCGAAGAGATTCTAAGAGCTCATCCGGACAATCTGTGGCCTTGCTAGTCGCTGGTTCGACAGTTTCCTCTGTATTACCCTCCAGTTTCTCATCGACCCACTCCTCATCTTCTGCCTCAACACAGTAAATCGCTCCATATAATCTCGAATCTACCCGCCCAACGCGTCCAACTAAGTTTTGGAAATCCAGTTCAGATAGTTCGTCGTTTCCACGATATTGTAATGAGCTACCAAAAGTTCAATATTTAGGAATATATTTGAAAAATGTTAGTAGAAACTATATAAAACTAGATTAGAAAAAGATATAGATAAATATTATATCTTCTAAGTTGTTTTATAAATTATAATAAAATATATCTTATATCTATTATTAGGTGATGTGACATAAAGAATCTTTTTTGACATCTATACCAGAAGGTATATGTAATAACAGATATTAAATATCAACTACATGATTGAACTAACAGGTGATCTCACCGCTTTAGGCCTCTATCTGAATTTTATAGAACGCATGGGTGGGATTGGACTAATAATTACATTACTTGGTAGTTTCATAATATATCATTCTAATGTTGTCCAAATAGTGGGAAACAGGAATGAGGAACAACTAACAACAAGAACAGCCACCCAAATTATAATCTGGATGGTAATAATGATATTTGGTATCTATATAATACATAGATCATTGACTTTACAACTTCCTGGGGCTAGCTGAATTATTATCTGGAAATGAAATATATAGCAGTTTCAATTTTCACAGCCTAAGAGTACAAGTGTTTGTGAGCGTGCCATACACGGTGGGTCTGGGAACAAGCGACCTCTGAGTGACGATCACCTCCGGATTTTTCGAACTCAGGATCAATGATCATCCGTGTGCTCTCGGTGTCGATAATCAGGTGATCGTCCTCGTCGAGACGCGCGGGATCTTGAATTGATACGCGAGGGTTGATGAACGAGTCAGGAAGGCACATGTAGGTCTCGACCTGTTCAGCTTTCATACATTTCTTATCGCTGCCTTTCGATTTGGATGGTTTGGACGGTTCGTCTGTTTTGTCTGGCTTGTCAGTCTCGTATCTGCTAGATCCACGACAAAGAGACCGGAGAGGAGATTTTCAAGGACGGCAGCGGCTTCGAAAGAGAGCGTATAGTAGTCGAGTTCATTGCTGGCGGCCGCTGCAAGACCCTCACTCTCAACTGCACCGAGGTCGGCAGCAGTGCAGTACGGTTCGACGTTCGCTCGATCAAATGCTTCTGCAACCATGGCATCGGGTGAACGACGAGGGACACAGAGAGTTGGATCAAGGTCGAACAGAACCGCTCGTAATGTCATTACGTCGTTTGTCACAGGCACCTATGAAGTCATTTGTGCACCCTCACCTGTGGGTCCGGCACTCACTATTCGTATAGATGTTTCACTAGAACCGGGAGAGTCAATCCACCGATTGTTGACTAAGGACAAAGCCCTGCTTTCGTTCCATTGACGGCGAAATACCTATCGAACAGACCAGTCTACAAAGCACATAGTAGCATGATATATAAATTTTCGATGTCAAACCACAATCGCGGGCTCTGGCCCCGTGGGACCTCCGTTCTCTTGGTCGCTTCATCGGTACTGACGGGAATCCATTCCTGTTGATAGAGGCCCCGTTATTCGTAGACATTTCGCTGATGTTCCACTTGCCGAACAAATAGTACCTCGGGCATCTCGCTGCGCTGCCGGTCGATGATTACGTGGTCATCTCCAACACGGAGTGAGTACCGATCAGCAGTACCGGGAGGCAGCTGGTGGATGCTTGTGCGGTCCGGTGGGCGCAGGTGTATGACTATTGAAGGCAGATTCCCCCTCACGACGACGGATAGCAATGTTCGAATGCGTAGTTAATCAAGGCTCTTATCGTGCTATCAATTGTTATGCACGAAGACGAGGAGGACTCCTGTGTGGCCTTTTCTCGAAATCTTCGATGCGTTGGCCGTGGGTTCTCCATCGATGTCATTATACTTACTGCATAGGATGAAATGAATAGTATGCAGAGAAAAACGCTTCTCGCGCTCACGCTCGTATTCATTCTCGTCCTCGCAGGGTGTACGAACGGCCCAGTGGATGGCACACCGACCCCAGAGCAGCCATCTATTCCCGACGGGCTTTCGATTCACTACATCAACACGGGGCTTGGGACCAGCACACTCATTAAGGAAGCCAACGAGACAATCCTGATCGATTCGGGCGATTGGCAGGACGATGGGGACCACGTCCTCGACTATCTCCGAGCGAACGGCATCGCCCGAATCGATCATCTGGTGTCAACCCACCCTGATTCGGATCACATCGGTGGGCAGGCAGCTGTCATCGAGTACTTCGAAGAAGAAGCCGACGGCATCGGTGCGGTGTACGATCCTGGGGTACCGGCTACCACCCGGACCTACGACCGCTACCTTGATGCGATCGAGACATACGATGTCCAACTGTACCAGACCCGAGCTGGCGATGAACTTCCGTTCGCTGGGGCCGACGTCCGCGTTCTCAGTCCGCCCGAGCCGTATCTGGCCAACGAGGAGCCGAATGAGAACAGCATCGTCTTGCAGGTCGAACACGGTCAGGCTGGCTTTCTCTTCCCAGGTGATGCGGCCGAGGCTGGCGAGGAATATCTCGTCAACGAGTATGGGAACTCGATGAACGTCTCGGCCCTGTTAGCGGGCCATCACGGAAGCAACTCCAGTTCGAGTGCCGCACTGCTCGATGCGACAACCCCGGCCGTCACGGTCATCTCTAGTCCGTATGATTCCCAATACGGTCATCCACACGAGGAAGTATTAGCCCGGCTCGCTGCCCGTGCCATCCCGACATATTGGACCGGAACGCACGGGGATATTGTGATGCACAGCAACGGATCCGCGCTCACAATCGCCACCCAACGGGAGGCACCGACGGAGTCAGCTCGGCTCCGAAAGGGCGAGCCGATCGAACCAGAGGCGAACGAGCCCGTGAAACCCCGTACAGTCATTGCGCTCTCGACAGGCAAGGCGAACTCCCCTGCTGGACCCGATAGCGGACCCGAGACCGACACTGGTCATGAAACGCTCTCGATCACAGAGATCAACGCTGATGCAGCGGGAGACGACCGGGAGAATTTGAACGACGAGTACGTTACCTTCGAGCATATGGGTGACCAACCCCTCGATCTCTCCGGCTGGACGGTCGCTGATGACGCAGGAGCGACATACACGTTCCCAGACGGCACCATGCTTGATCCCGGCGATGAACTTACACTCCACACGGGGAGGGGGTCGGATTCGGCAACCGACCTGTACTGGGGGTCGACCCAGCCGGTGTGGAACAACGCCGGTGATACCGTGATCGTACGGGATACAACTGGGACCACGGTTCTGGAGGAGGACTACTCATGACATTCGACGATGGCACGTACACAGCAGTGATAGATCGCTTCGAAGCCAACCAGGCCGTTCTGCTCGTCGAGGACGAGGACGGCGCCCCCTGTGGCGAGGTCGTCGTTGATCGGGCTGTGCTGCCGGAGGCGGGCCAGCACGTCGATGCCGTGCTCCTGATCGAGCTCGAAGCCGGTGAACTGCGTAACGCGTCGTATGAGAAGACAGAGACCGAGCGGCGCACTCATCAGGTCCGCGATCGCTTTGATCGGTTGTCCCAGCGGCTCTCGTCTGCTGACGAGAGCGACACATCTGAGTGACAGTCCTGATGCCGTTCGCCAAGCTTCGACCCAACTAGGGTTCCTCCGTAATACAACTCGGCCGAGAAGAGGAGTACCTGATGAGCGCTTCAACCTGTCTAGGTCCTGCTGTAACCGGAATCGAAAGTTCGATATAAAGACGATGAGAGGGCTTCAACCCGTCTAGGTCCTGCTGTAACGCTGTTGGCGGGGGGGTTGCGAGGAACTAGTTAAGCTTCAACCCGTCTAGGTCCTGCTGTAACCGAAATCAGTCGTTCTTGATCCGAGGCGCAACGACGCTTCAACCCGTCTAGGTCCTGCTGTAACGCGTGCTGTCCGCTACTTGACGTTGGATGAAATGGCGCTTCAACCCGTCTAGGTCCTGCTGTAACAGTGTGGATATCGTCTATTTCGTCCATGATGATGGGGCTTCAACCCGTCTAGGTCCTGCTGTAACCGGCCATCTGATCTTCACGGAGCACGATCTGAAGCCGCTTCAACCCGTCTAGGTCCTGCTGTAACCGACCTCGTTTTCTGCTTCCATCCTCATCTGTCGCTGCTTCAACCCGTCTAGGTCCTGCTGTAACGAGGAACTCCCGGGGTTCGCACTCTCGGCTCTTGGAGAGCTTCAACCCGTCTAGGTCCTGCTGTAACACCATCCGATCGACGCCGAGCACGTCGACTGGGCGCTTCAACCCGTCTAGGTCCTGCTGTAACCGCTATATATGCCTAGATCAATCCGTGCCTGCATTGTGCTTCAACCCGTCTAGGTCCTGCTGTAACGCAACGGTTTCAGCAATTCGTTCATCAGTTCTAGGGGCTTCAACCCGTCTAGGTCCTGCTGTAACGTTGCCTCTTCGACTTTATCATCCTCAAAATCGTTGCTTCAACCCGTCTAGGTCCTGCTGTAACGCGGATCATGCAAGTCATCGATCTCCTTTTCATCTCGCTTCAACCCGTCTAGGTCCTGCTGTAACTACGATAGCTCCGGAACTCCCCAAGGTGGGGCATCGCTTCAACCCGTCTAGGTCCTGCTGTAACGATTCGCGGAGCCGTCGAAAAACCGGAGCGCACGGAGGCTTCAACCCGTCTAGGTCCTGCTGTAACGATTCGCAACCGCTCCCGATCGGTGCCAGCGTGAACGCTTCAACCCGTCTAGGTCCTGCTGTAACGCCTGTTGCCCGTCGTTTTCACCGTCATTCATCTTTGCTTCAACCCGTCTAGGTCCTGCTGTAACTCCGTTCTGTTGGTGTGTTCGTATCTCCGATGTTCGCTTCAACCCGTCTAGGTCCTGCTGTAACGCAATCTTGATTGCACCGTCAACATCACCAGCGGATCGCTTCAACCCGTCTAGGTCCTGCTGTAACGACGACGGCGAAGGTCAGACGGTCGACCTTCTATCGCTTCAACCCGTCTAGGTCCTGCTGTAACTGCAACAGACACGAGCGCTGTTCCCGGTCGTTTCGCCGCTTCAACCCGTCTAGGTCCTGCTGTAACTGTGGCATAGAGATTGCGTGGAATAACCGCCACGCTGGGCTTCAACCCGTCTAGGTCCTGCTGTAACTGCTTTCCCTTCTCAACCAGGCCCTCCTCAACCACCGCTTCAACCCGTCTAGGTCCTGCTGTAACGATGTCATCACAAGGAACACGGATACCACAACGATTGCTTCAACCCGTCTAGGTCCTGCTGTAACGAGCGGTGGACGAAATCAGGTCACGATCGGCTGCTTCAACCCGTCTAGGTCCTGCTGTAACTCGCACGAGCGATAGCCGCCGCGCTTCCGCCGTTGGCTTCAACCCGTCTAGGTCCTGCTGTAACCGTGAGATTTGCGAGATCACGCACCGAGTGGAAACGCGCTTCAACCCGTCTAGGTCCTGCTGTAACTGGGGGGTTCATACCCCCACACACTCAGAAGGGGGCGCTTCAACCCGTCTAGGTCCTGCTGTAACCATCTTGGAGCAATGATAACGGCAGTCGAAGATGCTGCTTCAACCCGTCTAGGTCCTGCTGTAACCGTTCGCCAAAGAACGCCGATCGGGCGGCATGGAGCTTCAACCCGTCTAGGTCCTGCTGTAACTCGACAGCCTCGGACCTCGCCGAATCCTCGATGGGCTTCAACCCGTCTAGGTCCTGCTGTAACACAGCAACGTCCCCCCTCCCCGAGATATCCTGTGGCTGCTTCAACCCGTCTAGGTCCTGCTGTAACTGATCATGCGGAAAGTCGTCGCACGCGATTTCTATAGCTTCAACCCGTCTAGGTCCTGCTGTAACCCGACTCGCGGCGTTTGAGGACTGTCTGATTCTGCAAGCTTCAACCCGTCTAGGTCCTGCTGTAACGACACGAAAGAGTCCTCGATGAACCGCCCGAGCGCGCTTCAACCCGTCTAGGTCCTGCTGTAACCATGGCCGATATGGCGGCCATGTAGGCTCTAGTAGGGAATCTCATACAAATGTTTCCGTCGACCCTCAATGCTGGGACACCCCCGGGGGGTCGATGGAAGTTATGTGAAGCGGCTGCCTGGCTCGTCGCCGGGACCGTATGCGGTGTAGTCAACGAATCCAGCTGTTTCTGCCTCGAAGACAATCACCGAATCATCGTCTCTCAATTGAGCCTCGATGTCGTGTTTGATATCGACGAGCTGACCAGGGGTGACATCACCATAGAAGACGGACTGCTGAATGTGTTCTAGACGGGTTCGGAGGAGTTTTCGATAGATCCTGGTTCGGTCAGCTGGAACGTCATACACGATGAGCACGAACATCACCACCAGCGCTCCGTTGGGTGGTAGTCCTCTCCAGTCAACACATGTTTTTTCAAACTGTATACATCCGTTTGCACGAGAGTTTTATAGCTCACGTGTCGAGAGAGTCGTGGATGTTCGACTGTCTCATCGAGTGTTTGTTCATACTCGTCGAGGACCGTCGCTCGACCCACTTCTGTGAGAAGACATCCGTCAAGTTCTGACTCGAAATCGTCGAACGAGAGCTGTTGGCGATTAACTAACCGGAACATCACACGATCAGCCAGAATCGGTTTGAAGATGTCTGCAATATCGAGCGAGAGCGTGAACCGTCGCTCTCCGGGTTCATGCATGAATCCAACCGTCGGATCGAGTGCTGTCTTGCGGATCGCAGAGACACATGTCGTGTAAGTCATCGCATTCAAAAACGAGAGCAACGCGTTGGCCTCGTTCGATGGTGGATTGTATTCTCTTCGAGTGAGTTCGAACGGGTCACGGAGAATCACATCGAAACATCCGTAATACGCCTTTCGTGCGAGGGCTTCAACGCCACGGAGTGACTCAACACTCGATTCGGTTTGGGCTCGGTCTTTGAGAGCACTCAACTCATCAAGGACATCCGTAAACTTGTGGCCGCGTGTGTTGTAGTACCGTAAATTCGCCCGCATATTGTGAATGCTTGCTGCGATCATGTCCGTCGCAATCCCAAGACGTCGGCTTCTGTCGTCATACGTTCGCACCTGTTCAACGACTGTGTTACCGGACACGTGTGATCGCTTTGGTAAGTACGAGCCGCGGTAGTAATCGTTCCAGCCGAAGATGTGGACTGGAACACCATGCTCGTTTAGCAGTCCTAAGGCCCGCGTATTGAACGTTACCTGTCCGTGGAGGTAGAGCGAATCGAGATTTTCGATAGCCAGATACTTCGGTTCGCCATCAAGTCTGTCGATACGGAGCGTATCTTCGCTGCGACGGAGGTCTCCATCCGCAAAGATGTGGTGGTTGTTGGGCACGTGAGATCACATCCAGCAGAGATCTTGGTAGAGACACGCTTCACAGACAGGCTTCTTTTCAAGAGTAGGTGGGGTTTCCCGGTCAACGGTTCCGATAACCCCCCGGAGAACGGATTCAATGCGCTCGCGGTTTTCTGCTGTGAGCGTCACTCGTTCCCGTTTTCGTTCACGGGGATACGCGAGGACGCCTTCTCGTTCGATGTCGAGAATTTCATCGAGGTACCACAGATAATACAGGAGTTGAAGTCGTGCCGGTTCTTCGAGTTTTGATGAAACTTTGACCTCCATAATATCGCCCGAGTCAAGAACGTCGATTGCGATACGTCCATTCACTTGGAACGATCGCCGTTTATCCCGGTAGCTTGTCTCATCGACGTGGGTCCCGCGACGAATGTTTGCGGCTCCACGATCGATGTCGATACCTCGGGACATAAACCAGAGCTCCCGTTTACAAACTTCGTAATACTGTACCATGAGACCAGTTATCCGCTGTATTGGTTCTGCGTGTGGATCACGCTCGGCGGTGATATACTCCTCAAGTGGATCGTTACTATTCTCGTTCATCTCCAGCATATCGAATCCAACACATACACATCTATACTTTTAGTATATGATCACGCATAGTGTCTGAATTATTATTGCCTACCACCACTGGTTTATTGCCTTGTATATTCCCCTCATTACAAATTACTTCAATGGTACATCATCACGATCAGTTACATTACAGTTTTATATGCAAGTACCTACTACTTAGATATGGAACGAATATCAAAAAGTGAGATGACTCTCGAAAGGGTCGCTCTCCAACTAGCCGATGAGTTTCTGCCAGAGGTAACTAGGTTCACAGTGAAGGAGTATCATGAGGCAGTTGATCAGTTAGATCCGACACCTCTTACTACATTAGAAACACTTGAGATAAACGGGTACTTAATTTGTTCAAATAAAAAACCATTAGTATATGAAATAACAGAGTCGTTCGAACGTTGGATGACTGTATTCAAAACACATAGGTAGTAGTGAGTCATATACAGAGACGTTCCTAAAGCAAGATTACAGTAGGATCATAGTGATGTTGAAGTTAGGTTCTTGCTGATTATGGAGCACCTCTGTTACAGCAGGTTACTAAATAGCCATAAGATATTTATAAATCATGCGTATCATAGGAAGATATGGATGAATGTTAACTATAATATGAGTACCAATAATGTGTCTATGAGTGATGGAACGTGCGCCTGCTAATTCGCCTTCGCGCCCGCGCGGATGCCCGCTACAACACGGCCTACCACCGCGGTCTCGCGGGACGGATCTGGCGTGCACTTGATGAGCCAGAGTTTAGTGAGTTACACGATTCAGAGGAGCCATCCGGTTTGTCATTCAGCAATCCGTATCCCTTTGGTTCCATCACAGAGGGAGACCAGCTAAACGTGCTTGTGGCTTCTCCGAACGACGACATCCTTCGTTCGATCGGTGCGAATCTCATCGAGGATCGGGAGTTCAATATCAAAGAGATGCCGCTAACGGTCGAAGAGATCACCGGCGTTCACACTGATGTTGGCGAGCCGGGGACACAGGGCGTACTCGAATGTGCAACCGGACTTGTCGTTCGGATTCCCCCGTGGCAGTTCGAGGAATATGGGATCGATGCACCCAGTGACACACCGGAGTTCTGGAAACCCGAGCACTCACTCCGGCCATTAAAGCGACAGTTAGAGAACAACCTTGATCGGAAACACGGACTATTCTGTCCGGAGCACTTGCCGGGACCAAGTGATGTCGAGGGAGATCTCTTTGACGAGTATGAGCTCATCAAGACATATTCACTACCTGTGACAGTCACCGACGGCGTCGAGGAGACGTACATCCTCAGTAAGTTCCGATTCGGGTATACAGTCCGCGACGATGATCATCGCCGCCATCTGAACCTCGCTCTTGATACGGGGCTCGCTGAACGAAACAGCTTGGGATTCGGGTTCGTCAATGTCCGCGAAGACGAGCGTGTGCCACCGGGCACAACATCTGTGACGAACAAAACAGGAGGGCAGTCCCAATGAGTACGTTCGACGAGTCGGTGTTCAAGCAACACTGTTCATTCGATTCCGTAACGTCACTCCGACGCATTCAGGCGCTGTATGGGGCGATTGCGGAAGCCACTACCGAGAACACAGGAAACACGAGGGATACCGAGGAATCGATTGTAGCTGATGAGTACCAGCTCTATGTCACACCGAGTGAATTAGACGGCTTTACCACCTCAAGCGATGACGATAAGAAACTCGTTACCGTGTGTGTTGACATAACTGAGGACACACCAAAACTGGATGGAATAAATATTCGGCCTCTTCGTCCAGAAATCGTACCTAAGCTCGGCTTTTCTCGGTATCCGTGGGGGCGCGGCATCGATCATAGTATTACCCGAAGGGGAGCAAAAGGTGGCTCTGCACGGAGCACAACTGTAACCTACTGCGTCGACTGTCTGGAGCGGTGGACGAATGCGGACGGACGCGAGCCAGCCGTCGGTCAGGTTGCTGAAGAACACGATGACGGCTGGATTGTCAGGGCACTCCAAGATCTCGGAACAAGCCAAACAATCGAAGATGAGATCGAGAATGCGATCAGCCCCCAGATGGACAGCGAGGAGAAACCACGTGTCGTTGCCACTGTCGCTGTCCGTCTCGAACTGGATGCACTGGCTCATCCGCCGTCCGGAGAACCGGAAGATGGCTATTACTTCCCGGGACAGCTTGATGTGTTCAACGCCGCGATGGCAGCTCGAAAGGACGAAAAGCTCGCAGAGAAGAACACAGATGTCCCTTCACGAGGAACCGGAACGTGTCTCGTTACAGGCGACGATGAGGAAGTCTTCGGGACGGCAGAAGATCCGCTCGCGCTCTTTACAGTCCAGCACACGGAGAAATTCGCTGAGCTGAAATCCAAGCACGCGTGGCGATCTCATCCCGTCTCTTCGGATGCAGCGTTGCTCATTCAGTCGGGTGCGGCACTGATCGAACAGTGTCGGCGGACACGACGGGGACGGAGCGTCTACACGATCCCGTACTTTACGCGAATGGATACGACCCGTGCAAAGGATATCAAATACGCCATTCGAGAGACACCAGCAGAATCACAAGCAATCCTCGCTCACTTACAAAAGTTGCTCGAAGAGGACGGTGACGCTACAACCGATGACCTCCGGTTCTATCTCATCTCGCTTCGGAACGACAGCGGTGACATCAACGTCTTGCATGAGTTTCCCGATGCGACCATTCAGCCTGCGAGAAGGCTTGCGAACGCTCACCAGCGAATTCTCGACGGAAGCACGTTCGATGCTGTCGCTGGCTTTGAGCAACCAGACGGTTGGTCACCGATACGTCCCGGTACCAAACCTCGCCACGTCGTTAAGTCGATTGTCACTGGACGATACGCTGCTGGGACTGTGTCCCAAACAAGCGATGACGATCCGACGACTGATGACACCAGTGAATGGTTGACGTTCGCGCTACTGGCCGGGGAGTCCGTCCCTATTGGACGACTGCTCAGTGAGTACGTTGAGCGACTGGCACAGCAACGTCGCAATGACGAGGATGCACGGTTGTCCGAAAATCACCTCAAAGCACAGTATACACAGTTACGAGCACTCGCCTCTGTGGGACGCCTCGCCGTCCCGGATGATTATGCTGAACCTATGGAACCACGAGAATCAACCGACGTTTCGACACTGACAGATAGTCCCGAATGCCCACCAGCAGATGAGTTCCTCACTGACGATGGGAAACTCCCTGTTGATTCGTTCCGTGAATACCGCCTTAATCGATTCCTTGCGGAACGACCAGCACTGAGCGGCCCCCAACGCAGAGCGGCGTTTCTCGCCGGTGTGCTAGTCGGACAGCTTGGATATTACCAAGATACTGAGCGAGGCATGGAACGAACCGTTCTTGCACAGTACCCCGCTGAGCAGATGACCGGCAAACGAATCAAACGGTTCGTTCCTGAGCTCATACATAAGACCAACGTGTATGCGATGGATAATCAACATCGTAGCACTTCGCTCTTCCCTGAGCTCGAGGATCGTCTTCCAGAAGCGCTTAGTGATGCTGCTGAAGTTGGGTGGACCCTTCCGACCGAGGATCTTCGATTTCACTACGCTCTCGGACAGCTCTACGGGAAACGAGCCACCAACCGCGCATTCGATCTTCGAGAAGTGGTTGCTGCCGATGCAGGAATCGATCTTAAAACGAACAAAAGCAAAAACGATTGAAACTCATGACGACACCAACTAACACCGTTCAGAACCGTTCCGAAATCGTCTTTCTGATCGACGCACAGGACTGCAATCCCAACGGAAACCCGCTTGGAGAAAACCGACCACGAATCGATCCAGTCACGAGTCAGGCAGCCGTCACGGACGTCCGACTCAAACGATATCTGCGCGACCAGCTCATTGATGACGGTCACGGTGTCTTCGTCCGGAAAACAGAGGAGGGAACGAGCGGGAGTCGGGCCGCTCTCGCACTTGATGTCCTCGGCGATATTGCTAGTGTGGAGGATCTCAAAGCGATCGAAGATATCAGTGAAGCATTCCTCACGAAGGCAACCGATGTTCGGTATTTTGGTGCCACATTGAGTTTCAATAAAGATCCCGAGGATGATCTCCACAAAGCTATCAAAGAACAGTTCAATAGCGGAAACTACACTGGTCCAGTCCAATTCAGCCCGGCACGCTCGCTCAACTCGGTACAGTTGAACGAGGAGACAAACACCCTCACGAGTGTGATTTCAACTCAGGCAGGGAAAGACGTTGGAGGCTTCGATCTGGATGATCATCGCATCAAATACGGGATTTTCCCGTTCCACGGCCTCGTGAACGAACATGGTGCTAAAGATACGGGCCTGACACAGGAGGATGTCGAGCGGCTCGATACGCTCTGCTGGCGTGCGATCAAAAACCAGACGATCTCACGGAGCAAGGTTGGTCAAGAACCTCGCCTGTACGTGCGTGTGGAGTACAATCAGTCGGGCTTCCACATCGGAGATCTCCAGAACGGCATCTCACTGGACCGAGAAGCTGCTGGTGATGATAGTCGACCACTGAGTGACGACGCCATTCGAAACGTCACCGATATCTGTGTCAACGTAACGGAGTGTGTGGATCGGCTCACAGCCGCTGCTGATCGAATCGAAGTGGTACATGTGATTGGAAGTGATTATATCGACATCAGTTATAACGGCGAACGTGTGGGTAGCGCTGCGGACCTTCCGCAGTTGCTCGAAGACCACGGGCTGTCAGTCCACCGCGTCGACGTGTACGAGGAATTCGAACACACGCTTCCGACGATGAGCGACTGAATCATGGCGCACTCCGATGCATCCGTAGCGATTCGGGGAGCAACCCACATCGCATCACAGCCGCCGGTAATCAACGATGAGGGTGTTCCGTCAAAATGTCTCTCGCTGACCGTTGCTGGTGACTGGGGACACTTTCGACGTATCGATCGGACGGTCACAAAACAGACGTACCGGGTCCCGCCACGAACGACCGTTGCTGGATTGCTCGCTGGCATCGTCGGTGTCGGTCGTGATGGCTACTACGACGTGTTCGCTGAGGAGTCGTCTGCGATCGCCATTGAAGTGTGCTCGGAGCTGCGAACCGTCGCAATGCCGTCGCTCGGTCTCGGAACGAACCCGAGCGAAACGTTCGATGATGCCGGGGGAACTGGACAACGAACAGTGAAAGTTAGGTTCCCGGACAGCACCGACAACCGGCAGCTTCACGGATATCATTACCTCGTCAATCCCGTCTATCGGATCGACGTGGCCGTCGAAAATCCAGCGTTCTACGGCACGCTGCGGAACCGGCTACGAAACGGTCATTCCTACTATTCACCGACGTTGGGGCTCTCTGAGCTACTCGCTTCTGTCGAGTGGATGGGGGAACACGAACCAGATCCAATTGAGACCGATGATACTGTAGCAATCGATTCCGTACTCCCTGATGGCGTCGATGCAATCGTTCCGACAGCTGGAACATCATATTCGGTTGAACGTGTTCCAGGGTTCATGACCGTCGGTTCGAATGACCGCCATACGACGGGATTCATCAACTATGCGTTCGTCCCTGACGGATCGCCACTCCAGGTAGCACCCGACGAAATCCACCCCGTCAACGTCAACGACCGGACGGTCGTCTTTAGGTGATTCACGTGTATGACGACATCATCTCACGATTAGACGATAACAATACGGAAGAACTCCTTCGAACGCACAGCGATGACGTTGGCAGCCGAATGCCGGTGCTCAGCAGCTATTCGTCCGACGGTTCACTCGATAGCACTGTCATACTGCGGTGTGAAGGATATCTTCACGACTTCGGAAAAGTGACGCCGCACTTCCAACGCTACGTGCGATGCGCCTATGTCGAGGAGAAACAACTGACATATCACGCTCGACTGGGCGCGTTTGCCGTCTTCCATGCGTTGGAATGGATGGGGGCCTCCGAGAGGGACTGTCTTGTCGGGATGCTCGCGGTTTTGAAACATCATGGCCGACTTCCAGATGCAGCTGAACGGCTTACCAAGATCGTCAAAGCGGAGCGAAATGACGATGGTTACGTCGTTCAGCAGGTTGATGACATCGATGAGAACGCTCAAAATCGAGCGGTAGCTAATGAGTTGCTTCGAGAGGGATCGAACGGGAGTGCGTCGTGGGAGTCATTCAAAACTGCCATCGATGACGGGACACTGTTTGCCACGATCATCGAACTTGCTAGCGAGAGTGGACACCGAGAGGGAACAGAGGAGCCAGCTCCCGAACAGCTCCCTCCGAAGCTCTATGATCGGGTACTCCACCACTGGAGTGTGCTCACACTCGCGGACAAAACAAGCGCTGCTGCTATCAAGGACAGGGATCTTCGGCCGTCGCATCTTGAGCTCACGGATCTTGAAGAGCATATTCACACCCTCCGTGAAGATCTCGATGATCCACCGCCCCTCGAACCGGATACGACGACCTCGTCGCTTCCACTTGATCTGACCGACGAAACGGCCCTGAATCAGCTCCGAGAGGGCGTGCGCCGCCTCGTCAAAGACAATGCCGAACAGTTCGTGTCCTCCTCAGCGAACGTTGCGACGCTTACCCTTCCAACAGGACTCGGCAAAACGTTCACCGGAATCACAGCCGCATACACCATTCGGAATGCTCTTGATCATACTGAACTCTCTACTGAGACGCGACCAAGGGTCGTATATGCGCTTCCGTATACCTCGATTATCGAGCAGACGCGGGACATCTTCGAATCAGAAGACATCCTCAACGCTGATCCGTACGGACTCGCGTTCACCGTTCATCATTATCTCAGTGACACAGTATCATATCCGAAGATAGAGGGGGAATATGATGGCGATCAAACAGCCAACAGTGAGGGGTTCTTCGATCCAGCACTGCTCGGCGAGAGCTGGCGGTCTGGAACAACCCTCACGACGTTCGTTCAGCTCTTCGAAAGCCTTACAGCTCCAACAAATGCGAACGGATTGAAACTCCCATCACTGACAAACAGCGTGATCATCTTAGATGAGCCACAGACGTTACCGAAACAGTGGTGGGAGGCAATTCGCCGTCTGACAACACTACTCGTCGAGCGATACGACGCGAACATCATCTCGATGACGGCAACACAACCGTCACTGTTCACACACGCACCAGAAATTGAAACGATGTCTCTACTAGGCGGATCTGATTCGGATACCCCCCCTCTAGTGGACACCTGCTTCGAGGCAGTAGAACGTGTCGAGTATAATGTAGATGAGTCCGTTCACAGCTTCGAAGCTGGCAGCGACGATTTGCTCAGCATTGATGCTGCTGCCGATCGGCTCTTTGGGGCTGCTACGACGCCAATGAACCGTTCCGTTACCGAAGACGACGATGGGTCGTCCGTTCTCTCCGTGTGTAACACTGTCGCAAGCACTCAGGAGCTAACCGAAGCCGTCAACGAGCGTGCTACAACTGCTGGGCGACCGGTAGCTCGTATCGGCGAAGCGTATCAGGACGCCCTTCAGGTATGTTCTCCGCCTGTCAATGACAATGATCCGTCTCCTTCATCCCGACCGAATCCCGACGCTGTCGCAGAGCAAACGCTCTATGAGCTTGGCTTTCGTCCGCTTGATACCGACGCTTCTGTGCCGCTCGCGAAGCAACAGTGGCGGTTGCGAGCAACAACGGAGCCATCGACGCTCTACGTCGGGACCTTCACCTCACGGCTTCGGTCTCGTGATCGGCGCGCAATCGTGACGATTGCCAACGTTCTCGCCCGTGCAGGGGTTCCTTTCGTCTTCGTCTCGACTCAGGCGGTCGAGGCTGGTGTCGATATCAGCTTTGCACGCGTATATCGAGATCTCGCTCCGCTGGACAGCGTTGTGCAAGCGGCGGGACGATGCAATCGGTCGTTTGAGTGGGGCCATAGCGCTGGGCAGGTTACGGTCTGGGCGCTTGCTGGGCCTGAAGGAACGAGTCGTCCACCCGCAACGTGTGTGTACAAGCCAAAGAAGCTCCTGTCGAAAGTTGCTGCGATTCTGGGAGATCGTTGTCGTAAGCGTGATTCGGCTGCGCTTCCCGAATCCGATCTCACCCGGAGGGCCATTCCTGCGTTTTACGACTGGATCGAACGTCAAGATCTTGAAGATCGGACGTTGGTCGAACGGATCGAGTCGTGTCATGCCGAACAGCTTCAATATGCGAGTCTTATCGATGACGAATATGCGAAATACGATGTCATTGTTGCTGAAACCGCATTTGAACGCGCGCTGCTGAACACTATGGTCGATTCCTTCGCCAGCAAGGATAAACACTCTCGATATGACCTGCTTACAGCGATGGCAGACCTCCGGGTGTCGGTCCCAGTCAGTGATATCGAAACCATTCAAAGTCAGGTGCATCGAATCGATCGAAAATCATTCGACGCGGAGGGGATAAACGTTCTCGCGTGTACCGTAGTTAGTGAGCGAAGTCCTTACGACTTGGCAGCTGGCGGCTTCATTGTTACCGACGACGACGGTCTCGCTGGACGGTTCACATTCCATTAGGGTACATTCTGTCGACCCCCCGGGGGTGTCCCAGCATTGAGGGTCGACGGAAACACTTGCATGAGATCACCCACAAGAGCCTACACAGCCGCGATATCGGCCATGGTTACAGCAGGACCCTAGACGGGTTGAAGGTCGGCTCCGGCGGTGGAGTTCCACCGCCTCGCGGTTACAGCAGGACCCTAGACGGGTTGAAGGTCCAGACTCAGCCCACAAACTTCAGTCTCGGAGTTACAGCAGGACCCTAGACGGGTTGAAGCGTCCTCACAGAACGCGGTAGAGACGCGATAAACGAGTTACAGCAGGACCCTAGACGGGTTGAAGCCATCGCTTCCAGGTACCATGCTGGTTGGTGTCTCCGGGTTACAGCAGGACCCTAGACGGGTTGAAGCGCCTAACCACTCTTCCCGCCTCACCCCGACCACTCGTTACAGCAGGACCCTAGACGGGTTGAAGCCTGAGCCTCCCGTACCGCACGCGGTTCAACGACGAGTTACAGCAGGACCCTAGACGGGTTGAAGCGTGATCTCGGTGAACTAATGCACGATCCTGAGCCAGCGTTACAGCAGGACCCTAGACGGGTTGAAGCGATGTAGAAAGCGGTAGTTCCGACAGTAACGATTCTGTTACAGCAGGACCCTAGACGGGTTGAAGCACGTTCTGCAGGTCTTCAACATCGACATCCACACCGTTACAGCAGGACCCTAGACGGGTTGAAGCGATCGGTGCTCGGTAGTTCCGGGCTCAAGTCCGTGTTACAGCAGGACCCTAGACGGGTTGAAGCACCTCACGCCATCCCGCAGACGGGCTCTCTTCGACGTTACAGCAGGACCCTAGACGGGTTGAAGCGCTATCGGCTTATCGCCACTGATCCAGATCAGCAGGGTTACAGCAGGACCCTAGACGGGTTGAAGCCCGGGTCGTAAAACCGGGGGAGAAGCTTCGTCAGCGTGGTTACAGCAGGACCCTAGACGGGTTGAAGCGCGTGGCTCGTCTCGGTATGAGACCGGTGGAGATGGGTTACAGCAGGACCCTAGACGGGTTGAAGCCCCTTGCTCAGTTTCGGTCTAACAGCAGATGTGAGGTTACAGCAGGACCCTAGACGGGTTGAAGCGACTGATGAGAGAACGGTCGACGCAACGAACACGGTTACAGCAGGACCCTAGACGGGTTGAAGCGAGGAGACCCCATCCGAGGCTCTTGAACCGGGGGTGTTACAGCAGGACCCTAGACGGGTTGAAGCTCCTGCGCTTCGCCCGTTTGCTTAATGAGGAAATAGTTACAGCAGGACCCTAGACGGGTTGAAGCAAATGTGGTCCATTACCCCCACACCATGTTACCAAGTTACAGCAGGACCCTAGACGGGTTGAAGCCTGAGTCCCAAGTTGATCGTGGAGCGGTAGCTGGCGTTACAGCAGGACCCTAGACGGGTTGAAGCAGATCTTCTCGGAAGTTAGGGATATTGCACCGAGTTACAGCAGGACCCTAGACGGGTTGAAGCACCCGCTGCACCACGTTTTCGACACGATGGCAGCCGTTACAGCAGGACCCTAGACGGGTTGAAGCCGATCCAGAGACGACGTTCTACGACTCCATCACGTCGGTTACAGCAGGACCCTAGACGGGTTGAAGCAGGAATGGCAGGGGCTACGATAACTATTTCCCATAAGTTACAGCAGGACCCTAGACGGGTTGAAGCAACACTCAAGGCAACATTCCGAACGCGGTTGAGTAGGGTTACAGCAGGACCCTAGACGGGTTGAAGCTGGGTCATGATCACCAACCCGAACCGGAATTTCCGAGTTACAGCAGGACCCTAGACGGGTTGAAGCATATTGCAGCGTGGCGACGGAGAGATCGCGGTCGAGGAGTTACAGCAGGACCCTAGACGGGTTGAAGCTACCGAGAATTCCCCGCCGATCCACAACGCGAACTGTTACAGCAGGACCCTAGACGGGTTGAGGCGCCTTTAGATGATCTTGGCAGTGCTTTAGCTCGACTTCGGTACTGCTGAAGCTCAATAGACTAAGCTGAGCAGCCGGGCGACTGGGTACTGGTCACCGCTGAGCTGCCGGAATAAAAGTGCGTTCCCTCTCGGATACTGTCACCGGGGATGTTCGGATTCAGTTCGGAGCTGGCGCAACCACCGGAATCGATTGAATGGCAAACAACAGAGTTGTCGTCGGTCGGGAGGCACACCTACCCCCTGAGCAACACTGAGCTACGCGGACGTTGAGGGGCAATCTCTGGTTCATCGCCGACTACTCAACGTGTCTGTCGCTGGGTCGACCCAGAGTGAGTGCCGAAATCGGCGGCAGAGCAACTGTTTGGAGAGAGCGTGTGCTAAGCAGCTTCGACCCTACTAGGGTCCTTCTGTAACGCTATGGGCTATCGGTAATGTGGAGATCCCCATCGACGGCATACAGATACCCCTTTGAGAGCAACCGATCAAGGACGCTGTGGGCAACGGACGGCTCAAAGTCAAGCTCCGCGAGTGCGGTGACGGCCACCGCTCGTGAAAAACTGTCTGTAACAGGCTCGTAGTCGTCATACAGTCGCTCAAGCGCGGCTTGTTCGGTGCGGCCAAGCGGCGTCTGCTGGTTCCGCATACAGACATGAACGGTCCCAATCACCGAGACTGTTCGGGTCCGTGCCAGTATCGGCAACAGCGAGCTATCAAGAGAAGTTGTTCCGAACTGTCGTCTTAATCGTGCATCGCGCGTTCGTTCAGTTAGGGTCTCCTCATAAGTGAAGACTACGGAACATATCCATCGGACCGATCAGAACGACCCAGACCATCACTTCCAATTGGCCGTTCTTTTATATACCCCACTCCCCCCACTATTTCCAACTTAGCGTAGTAAGAGAGGGTTCTCAGGAAACAAAATGATATTAATGTATCATTTTGTTTCCTTCTGTATATAGTACGGATGCTGTTGTACTCAATATGTATTAAGTGTTTCCCTACTACATAGGCTATACTGGAGCACCATCAGATTTCAACGAGGAGTTGGAAATGAAGGGGGGGGAGAGGTATATAAAGAAACTCTTAGTTGGAAGAAACGGTATGGGTGGTAGGGTTAGAAGCGGTGGTTTTATGAGTTTATCCTGTGGTGTTATAGCATGGGCTATTTCGACGATGATAGCTTCCTCGATGAATACATCATAAAGGACCGGAGCGTGCTGAAACCAGAACATCAGCCTAAAAAACTCGAGGAACGAGACGATGAAATCGAAGACTACGTCAAGCTTCTTCGGCCTCTATTGAAAGGTTGGGATCTCGATAATATCTTCCTCTACGGCCATTCGGGCGTCGGCAAGACCGTTGCCACGCGCATTTTACTTCCCGATTTGCGAGAAACAGCTGAGAAACAGTCTATTGATGTTGATCTTCTTGAAATAAATTGCTCATCTGCAAACACATCATACCAATCGGCAATCGAACTCATCAATGAGGCGCGAAACCGTACATATCCACTGACAACCCTTTCTATAAATAAGCCTGAGTTGAGTAAGACAGGATATCCTACTGAACAAGTCTATGATGAACTATTTGATGATCTGAGTGAAGCTGCAGAGAATATTATCCTTATCCTCGATGAGGTGAATACACTTGGGAACAACACCGAATTGCTCTACCAACTCACTCGAGCGCAGACAATGCACAAACTCGACGCTGAGTTATGTCTTATTGGGATCAGTAACGACTTCCAGTTCCGCGATGAACTTCCTGCCAGGGTAAAGGATACACTTTGTGAAACCGAGCTTCACTTTCCAGCATACGAGCGGAACGACCTTGTTTCGATACTCTCTCGTCGTGCTGATCAAGCATTCTACGACGGCGTAACCGAACCAGGCATCATCGATCTTTGTGCGGCACTCGCCTCACGCGATCGAGGATCTGCCCGTCAGGCTATCCGTCTACTACGAAAAGCTGCTGAACTCGCTGAAAACGAAGCAGTCGAGACGGGCGAGACTGAGTGTATTAAAGAACGACATGTTCGAGCAGCTGAAGACGTGATCGAACGTAAACAGGTGACAACAGGAATTCGAAAGCTCCCAACACATCGAAAATATGTTCTTCTCGCTATCACAAATCTTGCCGCACAGAAAAAGACACCTGCTCAAACAAGAGAGATCTATGAATACTATAAAACAATAGCAAATGATTTTGGTCGAGATCCGCTTACTCGGCGTGGTGCTCACGAACATCTACTTGAAATGTGTGATAATGGCATTCTGAAGAACGTAACACCCGATCAGCGTGGTAGAGGTCGACCAAATAAATACGAACTTGATACACCACTTGAAACCGTTATTAATGCGTTAGAAAGTGAGGAAGATGACGAAATCGATGATTTAAGTAAACTGAGAGAGACTGTGCGTTGACGTGACTTTTTCAATAATAAGGTGGAAGTGGTGGGGGGATGCTGACTTAAAACTTGGAACAAATGGTTGGGGTAGAAGCTGAGGTCCGACACGCGTCAGACAGCTGTTGGAAATGAAGGGGGGCACCCATTTAAATAGTTAGAAGTAGTGGTACGGGGTGATATTGATCCGTTTAGTCTGGCATATATAACTGATGGATCGGCACATCAAAAGATACTCCCTGAAATGGCTTGAGTCGGTGGACTTGTATGCCGCAGAGGTGGCCAACGGTCGGGATTCAACTGTTGTCGAGAAAGAAGTCGATGAAGAATCAAGAAGCGACTGCATCGGCAATGAGCTGACGTGTGATCAGGTCCGTTCTATGACCTCCCCGTCCCCGAGGGCTAGCTCCTCTTCAAGCGCCTCGATGAGTGCTGTGCCTTCCTCGTGGAGTTCTTTCGCTCGCTTGAGTGAGACTGCGCCATCCTCGAGCTTGTCGATGATGGTTTCGAGGCGCTGTTGTTTCTCAGCGATCGATGCGTCCGCGGATACGTTAGTTGGTGTGTCAGTCATTGGTTGGTGGTGTCTCGATTGTACTCACGTTAGTATGATATAGCCAACGAGTAATATCACAAGCAGAAGCAAGGCAGCGAGAGCGATCTGTTGGCGATCGTGAGCGTGCGTCGTTTGGGCCTGTTCGCGCTCATGGCGCTTTTGCTGTTCAAGAACCTCATAGGCATGATCAAGTCGCTGGCTGGCGTTGTTCACCCGGTTAGACACGGTTTGGGTGTACGCTACATCGAGCCGGTTGTGCTGTTGCATGAGCTGTTCCCGGTCGCGGTGTCTCTGTCGTTTGAGGCTGCTATAGGCGTGATTCAGTGTCGTTGCCCGATCGGTGAGCACACGTGTTAGGTGCCGCTCGTAGGCCTGCTCAAGCCGTTGGTGCTGACCGGTGAGCTTATTGGTTACCGCCTGTCGGTAGGCGGTAGCAAGGTGGTCGTGTCGTCTGTCGAGTTGTTCGTGTTCGTAGCGTTTGCGGGAGGCGAGTGTCTCGTAGGTGTTGGTAAGGGTGGTTGTTAGGGCATCGAGTTCGCTCATCACGTGCTGCTCATAGCTCTGAGTCAGCCGCTGTTGCAGGGCGATGACGCGATCGTTCGCTAGCTGGGTGTAGGCCGTCGTAAGTTGCTCGTGTTGCTGGGTGAGTTGCTCAGTCAGTGTCACATAGCGTGGTACGATTTGGCCGACCTCCGTGGGGGTCATCACGCGCTGGTCGGCGACATCCTCAGCAAGCGTACGATCAGCCTCATGGCCCACGCCGACAGCGATCGGGGTCTGCGTATTGTGGACCACACGACAGAGCGCGGTATCGTTGAACACGCGGAGATGGGTGTCAGACCCGCCCCCGCGTGTCAAGACGATCACATCGACCCGCGCGTCCGTATCGAGGGTGCCGATCGCTTGCATCATCGATGGCCCCGCGCTCTCACCCTGAACGGTCGTGTCCTGAACGATGATTGCCACACCGGGATGGCGGCGGTGGATGCTCGTCACCGCATCGTCACGGGCGTCGCTCGTTGCACTGGTGACAAGACCAACACAGGAGGGATAGTCTGGCAGGGGTTGTTTCGTGGCGTCCTCAAGGAGTCCGTCGTCGGCGAGCAGTTGCTTATTGGCCTCGTAAGTCTGTTGGTAGGTGCCCTCCCCGACGGTGACGGCGTCCTCGACCATGATCGAACAGTAGTTGTCGACGGTGTAAAACGAGAGCTCGCCAGTGACAGCAACTTGCACTCCGTCCTCGAGCTCTGTGGGAATGTCCTCCCGGCGGAAGTGGAGGATCACACAGTGGAGCTGACAGCCCTCGTGGACGAGATCGAAGTGCACGTGGTCGTTCGATGAAATGCCGTAGTTGGTAACCTCCCCGATCACGTACTCATAGCGGTGGAGCTCGCTGGCCGCTTCGAGCACTGTCTCGATCTCGGTGGCAACCGTATCGACGAACGCGATCTGGTCGCTCTCAAGTGTGTCCTGCAAGGATGTCAGTTCCTCGGTGGCCTGCGTCTCTGTCGGCGACTCGACACCCATTGATTCCACATGTAACGGCGATGTGTGAAAAATCTATGGGACCGGTCACCCGCGAGCAGTGTGGTGGTTGCTCTGTCGAATCCTTGTGAGATAGGGATGGGTGGCTATTGTGCCGGTGGCTTCGCGTGTACGTCGCCAAGGGCATCCCTCAATGAGACAACTGTGTTCATGTGTTTGTGAACACGTGACTCCGTGTGAACACACGTCACGAGAGCAGTCTGCCCTCCTGTTCCCATGTGTTACATGGTGTTAAATGAGTCCACTACCAATGTGGGAAATGGTTAAGGCAGCAGCGTGTCTACCGTCGTGTATGTCAGATGCGAATCGCGACGACAGTGGGAAGTATACGGCTCGGGTGTCCGATGAGGCAATCCTCACGGCACTTGAACAGGCCCCTGGTCACGTCGGAACGGCTGCCGAACTCGCGGCGGAACTGCCAATCGGTCGCCGTGCGGTGCGTGAGCGGTTGCTCGCGCTCCAAGAGCAGGGGACTGTCGACCGAAAGAAAGTCGGGGGACGGGCCGTCGTCTGGTGGGTGAGCGACGCCGGAGAGGACGAAGTGACCGCGATCCCGGCTGATGATCCGCTGTTTTCGGCTCCAACGTTCACTCTTGAAGAGCCGATTGACGAGGAGGCGATCGATGATGTGCTGTACGGTGAGGTTAACAGCTAAATGAGTCGGGCAGGAGCAACAGCGTTGTTTCTCGACACGGGTGCATTGTTCGCGCGGTTTGTCGATAACGCCCCCCGTCATGAGCGAGCCCGAGCGGTGTTCGATGCGATTCAAACGGGCGAGCTCGCGTACCGGCCCCTCTACACCTCGACATATGTTCTCGATGAACTCACCACGCTGATTCGGCGCAAACACACCCATGAGCGAGCGTCGGCCACGTTAGATCGGCTTCGACAGTCCGACTCACTGACGCTCATCCATCCGAGTGAAGCGGACTTTGAGGCTGCCTGTGTACAGTTTGCCCGCTACGACGATCATGCCATCTCGTTCACCGATCACATGACTGGTGTTCTTGCCATCGATCGGGACATTGAACATATTTTCGCGTTTGACGGGGATTTTCGCACCCTTGGATTGACGCTCGTCCCTGCTGACACTGGTGACGTGTGAGTGGTGTATTGAGACGGGTTGGTGAGCGATCAAGCGTGTTGAGAGCACATCGATCGGGACAGTGGACACGCTGCTCGCCGAGCTCGGCCACGTGTCTGTAGTCGGCTGAGAGGGCGCTGTTGACCGCCGTAAGGGGCCGTCGCTGTCTCAGAACGTCCAGTGTCCTCTTGGGCAGTCGGCGGTTGGCCTCTGGGTAGCTGGTGCTTTAGCTCGTCGACGGTGCGGCCGGTACCGGTAGCTCAGGAGCTACCGGTGCCACCAGTGATGTCCACTCGGCGGCGACTCGGAGTACTAGACTGGAGTCCGGTGGTACTCTGATTGCCGTGTGCCAGCCAGAGATGTCGGTCACAGGTGATGTCTCGGTCCCGAGCACCGATCGGTCGGCCTCGTAGTTGTCAGCCAGCACCCTTACCAGTGCATGGAAGGTCGCACCCTCAGCCGGTCGTGGTGCGTAGACACCCAGGGGGCCCACCGTGGGTTCATGAGCTCGTCGTTGCCGGTCAGTTCCCCGAGCAGGCTCGCGGTTTTTCTCGTGCAAACCGGTGTGTGTTCGAGGCCCCAGCGGAGTGCCCAGTTTCACTACCCCACACCCCTATGCAGTGTTGGATCCATGCTGGTATGCGGATTTCATCGGAAACACGGTGTGATACTCGGTGAGGTATCCCGCCGTCGGTGCCGGCTGGCTGTCCGGGCGCTCGAGGCCTGCCACCGAGATCCAAACTGGACGCGGGATCGATCGGACAGAGGGACCGATGGTCGTCACAGAGCAATCCGCTGCTGGGCCAGTGTTCTCGCCAAGTGATCGGACCTGAGGCCCGACTGACTGGGGCTGTCCTGTGAGCAGTGAGTGCTGTCCAGCACCGCCGTCGTCGTCAATTGCCCCCGATGCTCTTAGCGGTTCAGTCCTGGCCACTACTGGGAGATCCATCCCAGAATGCGGCATGCTTCGCTGGTAGGGCGCGCTAGCGCCAGTGACACATCACTCGATCGCTGGCCGGCCACTCTGGCAGTGGCCGGCTGATACTGACACACCCCCTAGTGGGTGTCTCTCAGCCACCCTGCTGATCATAGTCAGATATCTAATGTATTAATTACTCTATGGGAAATATCCACGCTCGAAAACCAACGGCTTTGCCCCCCCTCTATATCAGTTGGTTTTTCGGGGGACCCTAGACCAAAACCGGTTTCCTATGTCGATTGACCCTAGACCGACTCCGTCTACTCATCGTGACATCATGGGGGACCCTAGACCAACTGTCCCGTACCGTGATTCACTGATAAATATTTAGGAAATTTAACGAGAATATGGCCGACCCTAGACCAAGACCCTAGACTACCCGTGCCGTATGGTTATTGTTGAATAAATAATAACAATATAAAAGTATTTACGTGAACTTGTCTGATTGAGGTTTGCTGGCCGATATTGAGTCCTCTGTACCGACAGACGAATCGTTCCCTCTTCGCACCGTGTAACGTCTCAGTCGCTAAGGGAGGATAGGCGTACATGGACTCACCCGCGCGGTGATTCCTACCCCCCATCGATCGAGTACTCGAACCATCTCCACGATCGAGCCAATCTCACGATTGAGATTGGTTGATGGGTCCACCCCTGTATAACGCACGATGACAGTGACCCTTCTACCTCACCATCAATGATCCTCCTGAATCACCGATTCGATAGACAGGTATCTAATATATTCCTGTACCGATATATTATATCTATGCTCGAAAATCAACGGCTTTGCCCCCCTCTATGTCAGTTGGTTTTTCGGGGGGAACCTTGACGAACCGACTGCCGTCTATCGATTCGACCCTTGACCACGACCCTTGACTCACCGCGCCGTCTCGCGATTATTGGATAGCTGCTTTCAATTGGTGGGAAATAACAAATATATTTTATATGGGTGGTCACTCCCGTACTGCCGACCCGGGACCGGACGAACGGCGTTCCTGTGACCAGCACGTGGCAGTTCGTGTGCTGCTAGGTGCACGTCAGTTCTTATAGCGACGTACTACTACTGTGTAGATCGCCGCCTGTGACCGTACAGCCCGCCAGCGTTGAAGGTCCAAACGGACGAGTGCGACAGTCCCGTGAGTGACGTCGTCAGTGCGGCGCTCGAACTCGAAGGACAGCGCCAGCGTTGGACGTTCATCGACTGGGGTGATGAACGCAGCCAGCGAGTCGGTGAGTTCCTCGAGACCGAGCGCGTCGTTGAGACGATCTGTAAAGATCGCGAGCGCCGCTCATGCCCGAGGGCGAACCAGTCCTCCGATCGAGACAGTTCTGATTGTGAGGCCGGTTGGATGGTTCTCTATGAGCATACAACGCACGGGTGCCTTCGCTGTTCTATCGACGAATGGGTGTCTCGAACGTCGTCGTCTTGGTTCTCTTCGTCGATCGTGCCTTGCGGTCGGTTCGTCTACGTATCGCTTCTCTTTCCGTATGGACAGAGCCAAGGTGTGCTGAGGATGGGACCCTAGGAGAGCAAGGAGTCCGACCTCGGAACGAGATGGGGACTGTCTACATACGCAGTTAGCGGTTGCGGTGCAGACCACTATGCCCTCTGATTGCCGTCCCGCTGAGCGGCATCACAAGGTATTCTAGAGGTGTACCCCACCACTGGCCGTGTAACTTCACTCACCGTCGACGGTGTCTCTGGGCACTCAACACAATGGACGGATATTAAACATATTTCTGTGACTGAATAGTATTTCCCTATTCGAAAACCAACGGCTTTGCCCCCCCTCTATATCAGTTGGTTTTTGGGGGGGAACCCTGACCGGATCCCGTCCCGTCTGGCGATGAATCCCTGACCAGGCGTTCTCAGAGATGCCCTCCTTTCGGGCGATCCCTGACCACCCTCGCTGTATGGTGTTTCTTGGATTTATACATCAGAAATAAACTACGATATTCGCCGATCCCTGACCACGATCCCTGACCGGCTGCGCTGTCGGGCGATTTTTGGACGCATCGTTACTACATAATGGTATTAATTGGTCTCTTATGAAACGGGGGACACTGGGAGATCGTCTCTCGTAATGAGACAAAGAATCCCTCTCGGCACTTTTCCCAACAGCTCCGGGTGCCACGATGCACTATCGGGCACGACTAAGGACCGAGCGGCCTACCGACGAATCTGTTCACTGGTTGGATGAAACGTCCCCATGGTCGCATAGCGGGTGCCCTATTGCAGGGGAGCCAGCTCTGGTGGGCCTCCCCCGTCCGTTACGCCAGTTCCGGCGACTCGTCGTGAACGGCAACGACAGTCTCACGGACACGGTCGGCCACCTAGGCCGGGTACCGATCGGTATCGACTGCGAGGTGGGTGACGCCGCGCTCGCCGAGCACGGTGTCGTTGGCTCAGTACTGCGCCCGAGCGGCGACCGTGATGCTGGCATAGCCGATCGCCGCGACTCAGGTGGCGGTGACGATGGCGTCTGCGACCCGCGCTGAAGCCGGTAGTCGCGATTGAGCCGAGCGACGTGACTGTCCTCCGCACGCTCCGTCTATCGTTGCCGATCGTTCACAGGAACGAAGCCAGTGCCTCGGCTTGGGAGGTGACGGACTTACTGGCGAACACAGCCTCCTCCTCGTCGGTCACTGTCCCGAACCTGGTTCTCGGACACCACGTGCATCACCAATCACTGAACGCGTGACAGACTTGTCCCTGAGCGATTACTGCAGACGTGGGTTGAAGTGGACTTCAATAACTACCACTCTCTCGATGATATATGGATCTCCGGGAGCGTCACGGATGCTGCTGATGCCAAACAAGCCCGCGAGACGTATGCGGAATTGTATGGCGACTAACCGTCGGACAACTATTATGGCAGACTTCTCGACGCCGATGAAGAGGTCATACAGTTCACTATGAAAACTCATTTGGACAGGTATGATTCGGGAGATGACTTCCGTCAGCGGTGTCGCAATAGGGAGGACGTCCTGTATCACATCGACTACACCGAACTGAAATTGACGAAGCTCTACTGAGTGGTCTCAAACGATACTGAGCGCTTTGAACGGCTCTCTCCGCAAAAGACAGGCTGAAGCAGGTCACTCGAGAACATCGGTGAAGTCAGTTAGCTGTGTAGCCTCCATAACACACTGATCCACCTTATCGATAACCTCCTTCGGTGAAACTTCAGCACTAACGTATTTCGTCATTTCGTATGCGGGATTTTCCCCAGTCTTGTGACCGTCATGCCGCATTTGGACGCCGTGGTACAGAAGTGCTTTCCCAATCTTGTCAACGAAATGCTCTGGGACGGCGCGGAATGGATAATCGACGTCATCGCCTCGCGGAGCAAACATAAGCGTGTAGGTGACGTGGTACTCACCACGAAGCAACCTGACTACGTGACGTATCCCCGAGCGGATAAAGATCTATATGGGCCACTCCAGCTATTCGATGGACCTTGTACTCGTGATCAGAATTCAACGTGTATAATCGTCTCGTTCTGCGTGCCGGCATTGTACAGTAGTTCCTTCTATATCAGAGAAAAGGAAAATCACCATTCACACAAAACAGCGCTTTCTTCGTAATTCTGATATCGAAAAGCTACACCCGACAGAAAGGGTAATCGAGGAATGGGAAGACCGATCAGAGTGGACAGTGAAGCAACTCGGCGAATAGCGGAAGCCTATCCTTCGATCTAATCTGAGAAAACAGACTGTACAAGTATAGCAGATAGTTGATGTATCGAAGGCCCATGCGAAGCTTGAGTAGGGATCGGCTCAGCGTGAAATCTGCTGCTCACAATAAACACTCGACGACGTTGATTCCAACGAGGTTCAGGAACACAGGAACGACTACCGGCAGCAAGGCTGCCACCAGCGAGTAGAAGCTATCCTGTACTTGATGGGTGAAATAGCCTCGATCGACGTGAATGCTTCCGGCTTTGTCGAGCCCCTTCATCAGCCGGAGCACGAACTTCACAATCAGATACATCGAGAACAGCCCCAATCCGATCATGATAAGCTGCGCGATCGGCACCTGGTCATGACACAAGACCTGTTCGGCTTTAGATATCCCGATTTGTACCGGAAGTACTGGAAACAAGACATCAATCGAACGGTTGTCGGAGGACGAATCCATGGTTAGAATATCAGTCTCTAGTAAGTAAAACACACCGACCTATATGACGACGATCGGACTGTTTGTGCGAGGCCGCTCACTCTGGAGGATGCTCTTCGAACAGCGTTGTATCACTGTGATCTGAATGAGATATGCGATGGGGTACTACACGACTCTGCCCCTCGATATGCTCCGTGGTCTGTGAGATGATCTCCGAGAACTGAACAGGCGTGCGATCCACGAACGGGACGACAGCCCGGAGCAACTCCCCTTGATGTCTCGTTGTCGCCGATACTGGCGTGTATCCGAACAGTCTCGGTAATTGGGACCGTTTACGTCTCTATGCGGAACCAGCAGACGCCGCTTGGCCGCACCGAACAAGCCGCGCTTGAGCGACTGTATGAAGACTACGAGCCGGTTGCAGACAGCTTTTCACGAGCGGTGGCCGTCACCGCACTCGCAGAGCTCGACTGTGAGCCGTCCGTTGCCCACAGCGTCCTCGATCGGTTGCTCTCGAAAGGGTATCTGTATGCCGTCGATGGGGACCTCCATATTACCGATAGCCCATAAAGAACGTGCTTCAACCCGGCGAAGATTCGTCTGTAATGTGCTGTGATGGACGCTGCCGAGTTCGAGCCGGAACTCCCGTGTACATCGACACTGATATCGTTTCAATTCCGTAGTGGGTTTCTAGGGTGCTGTGACCTTTGTACGCCTCATGTGTTGCCGCGGGTACAGCAGGGTTTCAATCCCGTATTGGGTTTCTAGGGTACTGTGACTCTCCGGCGCGATCGCGGCATGGTGGTGGATCGACGTTTCAATCCCGTATTGGGTTTCTAGGGTACTGTGACGAGACGGGCTCTCAGATCAATGGAAGACCTCGTTCAGTTTCAATCCCGTATTGGGTTTCTAGGGTACTGTGACGGACGGTGGAAGTGCATTGATCTCGACTCGCTGGCGTTTCAATCCCGTATTGGGTTTCTAGGGTACTGTGACGGGCTGACGACGGGTTCAAAGAGGATCTCTGGTTGTTTCAATCCCGTATTGGGTTTCTAGGGTACTGTGACGACCGTAGCGAATGGACCGAGACGGACAAGAAAGTTTCAATCCCGTATTGGGTTTCTAGGGTACTGTGACTGTCGCTAACTTCCCGCCGAACTACGTCCCGAGCCAGGTTTCAATCCCGTATTGGGTTTCTAGGGTACTGTGACGAAATCCGGGGTATAGGCCGTCACGACCGACCTTTGTTTCAATCCCGTATTGGGTTTCTAGGGTACTGTGACTGCGATATGACTATCGGAGGATAAGTCTTCTGCTACGGTTTCAATCCCGTATTGGGTTTCTAGGGTACTGTGACCACATCCTCCTGCGCTCGGACCTCCGCTTAATCGGTGTTTCAATCCCGTATTGGGTTTCTAGGGTACTGTGACAAACGTTGTGGGACCTCATCGAGAACGGAACGCTGTTTCAATCCCGTATTGGGTTTCTAGGGTACTGTGACCCAATGACTTCGAGTGAGGACTCCCAGGCACGCATCGTTTCAATCCCGTATTGGGTTTCTAGGGTACTGTGACATCGCCACACGGCGCTCGTCGTCGGTGGCTTTGAATTCGTTTCAATCCCGTATTGGGTTTCTAGGGTACTGTGACTCATCGAGAGGCGGATGGACAGGTGACAGCAATCGAGTTTCAATCCCGTATTGGGTTTCTAGGGTACTGTGACGTAATCAGTCTTCGAGGTCGCCTCTTTGGAGCCTTGTTTCAATCCCGTATTGGGTTTCTAGGGTACTGTGACAGGGGGTGAATATGCGTCGATAGAGCGTATAAACGTTTCTCATTCCGTGAGCAATCGCCCCGTCTTCGTGGACCCCCCCTGTACACAGACCTTATAAAGGTCCACGTAGCTTCTCCTCCCGGGGGTGACTCCGAGAGTGGAGTCGGGACGTTCGTCTCCCAACTCACCCCCTCACTCACCGTTCACCACCAGTCGCCCTGTCAGGGTCAGTGACACACGCTTCGTTTTCCCCTCGCGCCGCCCGGCGACAGCATCGTTCTGTTCGAGAAGATCAACATGCCGGGCCACCGTGCTCTTTGGACGGCCAGTGGTCTCCGTGAGTTGCGGTATCGAGATCTCTCCGTCGACCTCGGCGATGGCGGTAAGAGTCTCATACACAGTGTCGGACACGGTAGTGCTGAGGGTCGGCAGCTCCCATTCACGGACCTTGCCATCAACATCGCTGAAAATGAGAACGCTATCGATCTGCTGGATCTCTGTGAGGACAGCTGTCATCAGCGGCAGCAGAATATCACGCGCCCCACCCCCCAGATTAACCGTCACAGCGCCCCCAGCTGCCTGGAGTAACTCCTGACACCGGACCACAGCCGTTTCAAAATCGTCGTGTGGAATCCGTTCCGTTGTCACCGCAATCTCCGGCTGGACTTCCCCGAGCAGCCGCTGCACATCGTTGATCGCCTCGTCTGCACGACTGGTATCCGTCTCCGCTGTCGGCCGAATCAGAACGATCTGATCATCCCTATCTACTCCATGACTCAACACCGTCCGAGTCACACTCGTGCTATTGTAGCCGATCGGAGAAAGATATGTTCGCATTGTCATGCTCCTCGAACTGCAGCGATAAAACAACACCGTCCTATTAGAATGGGATCAAAGACGTGAATCTCAGATACATTGGATCGTCTCAGAATATCGAAAGGATTTAGTGGGTGATACTCCATGCAGAGATGTGTGATACAAATTGAAACACCGATGGATAACAGTTGTGGCTAGCAGGCAGAGATTATCAGCCCGAGCTGTCAGGGAGGGTTCCAGCAATGGATAGCGCCGTAATTCCTGCCATCAGTCGATCGATTCCCGTCGGAAATAATCCGACTCTTCAGGTGACACCATGCGACAGATTACATTGACACTTGAGCCAGAGGGTGCGTTCGCTGTGCCGACATGGAACGGCTATCAGGTGTACGGAGCGCTGCTTTCGGCGCTCGGAGACGTTTCCGCGGGAGTGAGCGAGCGGCTCCACGACGCCCCCCTCGGGAGTCTCCACAACAGTGGGTTGGTGGGACCGTTCGCGAACAGTGAGCGAAAGCATCACCAACGGACGATCACGGACCAGACCTACACGCTTGATCTCGGCGTCACCGATCCGCGTGATCAAGACGTGTTCGAAGCGCTCGCGGACGCGTTCGTGTTCAGTGGTGACTCGTTGGACCTTGATCGCGGCAGCTTCCACGTGCGGAACTTCGCGAGCATGAACGCGACGCACGAGGAACTGCTAGCCGATGCAGCTGAACTGGTTGAGCAGGCTCCGCCGAATGTCGAGCTCGAACTGACGTTCCGGACGCCGACGTGTATTCGGGAAACGGCTGAGATCACCACGATGTTCCCTCATCGAGCGAGCACGTTCCGCTCGCTGCTGCGTCGCTGGAACAAGACGGTGCCGACCGAACAGGCCGACGAACTGGAACTGGGCCTGACCCGAGCGGACTTCGAGGAAAACCTCATCGAGAAGCCCGACTTCCGGTCGCTCGACTCCCACAGCGTCCTCGTGAACCGTGGCGAAGACGGTCGGCCCATCCAACGTCAGGGCTTCTCCGGGCAGTGCACCTACAAGTTCAAGGGCGCGAGCGAGGCGGTTCGGACGGCGGTGACAGCGCTCGCGCTGTTTGGCGAATTCGGGGGCGTCGGTGGCTTCGTCGCGCGTGGGTGTGGTGCTGTCGCTGTGGAGGTTGGTCAATGAACTTCGCAGATTCACCAGCAAGCGCAGCACGGTATGCTCACCGCTACATCATAGAATCACCACTGATCGAAAACATCATCGAACACGCTGGTGCGTATGACGCTAAAACCGCACCCGATGAGACCACGTCATTGGCTGCCCACCTTATCAACGCAATCACGATCGGTGTGAATACGTTCGTGTACACGGCAGTCAGTAATGGCCACGACATCGAAACGCTCGAAGAAGATATCAAAGTGCTCGCCGCAGCACTGGCGCTGCACGATACCAACAAATACGTCCGTGAAGCCTACGATGTCGAAACAGACGGCAACACAGGTGAAGCGTTCGAGGCCTATTTCTCGAATGGTGATGATTTCGGCATTGAGGACTTCCTTGGCTCGGGCTATCGCGACGATCTCCACTATCTCGTGCAACATACCGAGGTGAACGAAGACAGCCGAGAGACGCGGGGCACCCCAACCGATTTCGTTGGTCTCGAACGATACTGCCGTGCAGGTGATCAGATCGCGTCTGCCATTCTCCGCGATGGTGTCAAAGCGGGACACTCGGCGCTACAGAAGAAGTTTGACACGGATACTGTCCACCGCTTCGACTGTCACGCGATCGAACAGCCCATTCTTAACGACGAGCTACTCGGTGCCACCAAGGAAGTCATCTCGGGTGAAGCTGGCGAAGACGAATACGGCGTCGTCGTCGGAAGCACTGACGAGACAATTCTCTATCTGGGCGAGTCAATTGATCGGGATACGATCCAAAAGCACGTACACGCGAGATTGAGCGAGCAGCTCATCGAAAGCGACCGCTATTCGTTCTCGTGTAAACTGAACTGGAACTCCTTCGATTACGATATTCTAGCTGAGTTCGCCCTCGATCCAACACTCAAAGAGGAGATTATCGCACAGACGTTTCGTGAACTCCTCCACGATGGAACCGCTGGCGTTGAAGGGTTCGAATGGATTCCCGAAGCGTTTGATGAGTACTTCCCGATCCTTGCGAAGGCGATCTATATCGACGGCCAATCGGAGTTCGACGACGACGCTATCCAAGAGGCCTACGATAGAATTCGTGAGCGAGAGGGGCCACAGAAGGTCAAAATTCACTTCATCGCCTATCTGATTCGGCATTTCGATGAGCATCGATCGTTCCTTGCGGAGTTCGCAGCTGCAATTCGCCCCGAACTCCATGCAGATCTCGAGCCGGAAAACGACGCGATCGGTACTGCTGTTGATCGGTTTTTCGACCCTCTATCCGTGGCTGAGCTTCCAGGAAAAGAGCAGATGTGTTTCCTGTGCGGTGGGCAGACCGATACCAGCTACCAGAAGGGCCATTCGACCGTATACCGGTCGTACGAGTTCTCTCGGCGAGTTGAGCCCCATGGTGAATTTAAACAGATTTGTGAAGTGTGTAATTTAGAATACGCACTTTTGGCGGATCTGTGTGATCGCCACGGGGTGGGACTCAATTCCAAGGTCGACGTGGCGTACTATTACTTCGATGACTTCGTCGGGGATATTCGCCTTCGAAGTGACCGAATTGGCCTCCAACAGGGCCAGATCCCCGATCTCGGCGACACGGAGGTAACAACTAGTCTCGTCGGACCACAGTACTACGTGCAACCCTTCCGGTTTGGCGGCCATCCGTCGATGGCAGACAAAAACCACCGGATGGTCGTCGTCCGCCAACTGTTAGAGGCTGCACAATCAACCGGGATGAAGGTCGTATTGGGTCGGCCATTCACTCGGTTTGCGAGCTCGAATGCAGCGTTCCTCGATGAAGATCCGATCCGAGAACAGGAACTGTTGCATCTCGATGAGGCAGACCGGTTTGGGCCGCTGCCGGCGTTCATCGAGCGTGAGGAGAATTACGAGGAGTCACACCTCCAACGCACTCTCGAATTATGCCGACTCATCAGCATTATCGGCCAGCAGGCCGGGATGAACAATCCGTACCTCCAACTGGAACAAGACACGTTCCACGAGTTGACTGATTTTGCCCTCTCCAACGACGAGCGGGCAATATGGCGAGACGAGCTCAGGGACTACATCGAATCGTACCACACTCAACAATTCATGGATATGAAAACAGTCGCCCAGCGGGGCATCGACTTATTCGGCGTACAGTATGATAGCAAATACAAGAAGACGAAGGTGTTCAGAGAGGCGATCGAGGCGTTCCTCAGCGCGAAAAGTCAGGGCCTGGACGAAGACGCCACGCTCTCTTACGTTGAAGCACAGGTGTACGACGCCGCAGATCGAGAGGATTACGCTGGATATGCAACCACCGACGAAGCCCAAGCGTTCGTCGAAGCGATCCGGTCGTATCTCCGTGCGAATGACCTGTACGAGCTGAAAAAGCTCTCTGACTGGGAGAATGCCCTAGTCAACGCCTATCGCTACGCCTACGAACAGTGTCTCACCGAAATTAACAGTGACGCATCCGACGACTAACACCAAGCAGACACCAATGACACTCACATACCCAGACATCGGCCTTGTTGACTCGTTCGACATCTACCGCTGCGAAAAACCATCCATTACGCTGGTGGTAAAGCGAGAGATTACCGAACCAACCCTGTTCCGGAACTCGAAGACGAATCGTTCGGAGACGCAAAAATTCGATGGAAAACTCCACGCGCAGGTCAACGGCGAGAAGTTCACTAGCAAAGAGCGACTGACGGGGTTAGATCTCCTGCGGTCACTCGATGACGATCTCGTGGCTGAAGAGTACACGTACAACGAGCCAGCGACACTTGACGAGTCACTCAACGTCGGGACCATCACGTACGGTCTCGCAGGGACTGGTGATCAGGACTTCGCCATCAAATCCCGTGTGATCGAGGGATACACCTACACCACGGACGAGTACGATCTGATGAATAAGGAGACTCGGAATGCAGTGTATGAGTCTGGGACGATGCGCAACGAGGAAAACGACCAGTCGGAAGCCTTGTTCGAATTCGTCAAAGTCCAACCAGGGAACTCCCTCGTCCACTTCATCACGCTCGAAGCGGGGACTGGTCCAATGTTGCTCTACGTTCTTCACAATCTCCTCAACACCGGTCGGTACGGGGCGAAAGAGACGCGGACAGGGCGAAACGTGAGGAACTCGATTGTGGGACTCATTCTTGGGGAACACGACACGTCACTGTCAACGGGCGAACTCCTGATGGAGTATACCGACGCTGACACTGAGACGCAGATCGAAACCAGCTTGAATGCGTATATCGACGATGCACGCCGCTCTGATTGGGAGGTCTACGGTGACTTAGAGGGTGCAGAACCGTTCCCCGACTGGTACGATCGGCTCGAAGAAGTTGCATCCCGAGAAGCTGCCGACGCTGATGAGGTACTCCGTGAGGAATTCGATTCGCTCACAAGGGCTGCAAAAGCCTTCTTCGACGACGATGATTGAACAGACGTATCGAGCTACATTGTACGCTCCGCTGTTCTACTCAAGTGCAGAGGGGCGTTCGATCCGAACGCAACCAATCCTCTCCGCGACGGCACTCATGCACGCGCTGGGATATCGTTACTTTGGTCTCGAAAAACGGTATGCACTCTTGGGATCGGAGGCCACGTCTCCGTCGTACGATCACCTTCGGGAACTGCCGGTGTTCGTGACGGATATGCGCCCCCTCACCGTCGACGCCAGAGAACGAACGTTCAGAAGCAGCGATTACCGGTCAGAGCGCCATTTCACGACGAACGATCCAGAGATTGCGGATCGTGTGAATGGGAAAAAATCCGTGCCGGAAATCCTTGAAGCAGCCGGTGCGGGCTGGCAAACCATTCGCAACTATCTCGGTCTTTCTCCGGGATCGACGTTCGAGTTTACCGTCTGGAGTGAGGATCCGCTTCCCAACCGTCCATCGTTTCGGATGGGTATCAACCAAACCGGTGAGTTTCGAGCCGAAGAGGCAGACCCAGAGCAGTTCATCCTGAACAAATTCTTGCTCGAAAACGCCTACGACATCCCATCGAAGCTACTCAGTAAAACGCTTGAACGGAGTGAGTCGTTCAGTCGCGGAAACGATCCCCGACTCCAGCACTTCGTTGATGTTGACCGGGGATTCGTCCGTGATCACGTCGTTCCGGAGGTACTGGGATGATCGTCGACGGCGCTGGACTGGCGACCGAACCGCCCAACGATGTCTACGCTCGACTGGGATTTTCGCACGCCAGAACGTTCCAAAATCGAACGGCTGAGTGGGTGCAGTCCGATAATGCTGCGCCTGTCGCCGTCCTTCGCGCCCCCACTGGAGCCGGAAAAACGGCTGCATTCCACTCGATTATCGAGGAGAACAACCTCACGCTCGTCGTCTATCCGACAAATGCGCTCCTCAACCAACAGATCTCCCGATTCGAAGCGAACGGTGTCTCGGTCGCGCCTTTGACCGGGAATACACTCTCTGGGCATGGGGATGATCGTGTCGAGGAGATACTCTCGTTCACTGACCGCTACTCCGGACACGATATCGTGGTCACGAACCCCGATATCCTCCAATCGATCATCCAGAACACGTATCACGGCACTACGAAGGCGATGCAGTTCTACGACCGCTTTGATGCGGTGATCTATGACGAGTTTCACTTCTATGATCCGTTGGCAGCAAGTGGGCTGTTGCTACAAATACACATTTTCTTAGATCGGCGACCGACGGCCGATATCGTGCTGGCATCAGCGACCCCCAACGAATCGTTCGTCTCGTTCGTGACGGATGAACTCGCCCACTCTGTACGAGATATTGATGTCGTATTCGACGACGCTGGCGATCGATTCAGACAGCCAGTCACCGTCAAGCGCCACGAGACACGAACGATCGATGAGGAGATCGACGCTGTCATCGATCGATTGCGGGAGCTGATCACTAGCGCGGACGACCTGCAAACACCACAGGTGGCACTCGTGTTCAACAGCGTCGCCGCAAGCAACGACTTCCACCAGACACTCAGTGACGTGGCGCCAGAAGTGTTCAAACACACGGTTAAAGATAATGGGTTCGATACGAACGACCCCGATGTCGACCTCGAAACGGAGTCGTATTTCATACTGAATACGACGAGTAAGGGCGAGGTCGGACTCGATCACGATATCCAGACGCTGTTCATGGAAACGCCACGATCACCGAGTTCATTTCTCCAGCGCTTCGGACGAGCAGGGCGAGAACACGAAGCGACAGTACACGTGTATGGGCTCAAAGAGATATCCTGGCCAGAGACTATGGCGTATCGGGACTTCGTTAGTTCGATCTACAACAGAGTGGGAGATGGTCCCACTGCCGACAGTGAAATATCCCAACTCCGGAGTCTGATCGGCCTACGAGCTGCATACGCGTTACAGGATCGCATGGATGCTCCGGAATGGATGGGTGAAGAGTTACGAGCAGACTTCGAATCGGCTCCCGAATTCGACCGCTGGAGGGGCTTTATTCGCTCGCTAGATACAACACTGAAAAAGGCAGGGGAATTCGGATCGCCGATTACGCGAAACAGTCCGACGCGAAAGATGCTAACGTTCACTCGCCATTGTCTCGGGGCGTTCCGTGGCCTTCGAGGGCGGTCCCTATCTATCGATATCGAATATCCGCGAGGCGATCGAAAGGCATTGACATCATATGATTTGCTCACCGCTCTACGGTATTACGATATTGAATCGATCACATCCGACGGCACCCCACGGCTTCGCCGTCGCGATACGGACCAGCCTGTAGCGATTACGGGACGGGTACCAGGATACGAGAATCGTCCTAAGGATTACAGTGGGTCGAGAGCAACGTTGCAAGACCAATTTAACAAGTGGCTCTATCCGGAGATCGACATGGCTGATCTCGAACAAACCAGGGTTGATGAGGGATTGTTGCGACGATTCATTAGTGTTCTCCCCCTTCCGAAAGCTGTTCTCCCGATTGAGGTCCGATACGACCGATACGTGGCTTACGTCGAACAAGACGGAATCCCATCGGTGACCGTCGAACGGCGCAACATATGACTGAAGAACTCATCAACGTCTCCGATCTCAACCAGTTTCGGTACTGTCCCCGTCGGTACTGGTATCTCCACTTCTTCGATACGCAAGGTCGGAATTATGAGCGGATTGACGGCAAAGCCATGCACGACGCCAAATCACGCCGGGGTGGATGGATTAATGAGATGTACCTTGAGGACGAAGAGCTCGGTTTGAAAGGCCGGATCGACGTGCTTGAACTCGATGGAAAGCCGATTCCAATCGAGCGAAAGCGCGCTGAGAGCGGCCAGTATTATCGGAATGATGAACTCCAGCTCGCTGGCTATTGTCTCTTGCTCGAAGCGCAGCTCGATGAACCGGTTCGGGAGGGTGCGATCTATCTGTACGAAACCGATCAACGAATGCACATCCGTATCACTGACGACCATCGTGATGCTGTCGAAGCGCAGATCCAGATGATGCGATCGATGAGTGCCGACACAGTACCGCCGATCATCGATAACCCGAGTAAGTGTGATGCCTGTTCGACGCGGGACTATTGTATGCCCCAGGAGACGCTGACGCTCGAACCTGATCGGATGCCAGACGTGGCGTGGGAGGAATACGTATGAAAGCGAGCGACGGCATGTTCACCGACTCGGTTATCTACGTCACAACTCAAGGGGCTCAAGTCCAGACCGACGGCGGGCAGATCGTCGTTTACGACGTTGATGGCGATCAAGGCGAGCTGGGCACATTCCCAACCGAGAAGGTCGACACGATCAACGTCTTCGGTGGGGTGAACTTCTCGACACCGTTCGTCGCGCGGGCCAACGAGCACGGTATCGTACTCAACTACTTCACCGAGACCGGGAAATATCGCGGAAGTTTCGTCCCCGAACGGAACACGATCGCCGAAGTTCGTCGAGCACAGTATGCCCTGTCGGACAAGATGGAACTCGCCATCGCCTCATCGATGATCGGTGCGAAGATCCGCAACGCGCAAACGCTGCTCGCCCGCAAAGGGATTCACGGCACCGCCGAGCTCGCGACTCTGCGCGAGCGCACGAAGTCGGTGACGAGCAAGGACGATCTTCGTGGTGTTGAGGGCGGAGCTGCGGAGCAATATTTCAATCGGCTCGATGAGACGCTCATCGAGGGCTGGACGTTCGAGACACGGAGCAAACGGCCGCCAGAGGATCACATCAACTCGCTGTTGTCGTTGACGTACGTGATGATGAAAAACGAGGTGCTGAGTGCGTTGCGATGTTACAACCTCGATCCGTTTCTCGGCGTGCTTCACGCCGATCGACAGGGCCGACCCTCCCTCGCATTGGATCTCCAAGAGGAGTTTCGGCCGCTGTTCTGTGATGCGTTCGTGCTGCGGTTGGTCAACCGTCGGACGATCACTCACGATCAGTTCCGCGAGAACAATCATCTCACCGACGATGCGTTCCAGTTGTATCTCGACAAGTTCGATGATTACATGAGTGAGACACTGACCCACCCCTATTTCGAGTATCAGGTGAGCCGTCGAAAGGCGATCCGCCAGCAGGCGATTCTCCTCCGGAAGGCGATTACAGGAGAGTTAGACGAGTATCACGCGCTGGCGGTGTGTCGATGAGACTCGTTGTAACCTACGATGTGAGTGATGATGCGAATCGTCGGCAGGTGTATCGAACGTTAGAGCGCTACGGAGCATGGCGACAGTACAGCGTCTTCGAACTGGACGTCTCAAAAACGGAACGGGTGGAACTGGAAGATGAACTCACCACACAGATCGAGCCAACGGATGGGGATCGAATCCGCCTCTATCGGCTCTGTGAGGCCTGCTGCGATAGTGTGACTGATCTTGGCGTCGCACCACCTGAGGAACAGTCGAACGTTTTGTGAAGAGAGGCTACGTGGACCTTTATAAGATCTGTGTACAGGGGGGGTCCACGAAGATGCCCCTGTTGCTCACTGAATGAGAAACGCTTATAGGCTCTATCGACGCATATTCACCCCCTGTCACAGTACCCTAGAAACCCACCACGGGATTGAAATGTATCCGTTGAGCCGCAAATATCCTCGTTACTCAGTCACAGTACCCTAGAAACCCACCACGGGATTGAAATATGACGAGGAGAGTGATGAATAGTGCCAGAAGCAACCGTCACAGTACCCTAGAAACCCACCACGGGATTGAAATATTTGGTTACACTCTCGCCACTCGCAACCGATGCGGGTCACAGTACCCTAGAAACCCACCACGGGATTGAAATTCAGTTGCGATGACTGTATGCATTCCGAAGCCGTCGGTCACAGTACCCTAGAAACCCACCACGGGATTGAAATTGAACGCCGCGCCGATCTCCTCAATCTCATCCGTCACAGTACCCTAGAAACCCACCACGGGATTGAAACGCGCTTGCTCGTGCTGCCGAGCCTGGCACAAGCGGGTCACAGTACCCTAGAAACCCACCACGGGATTGAAACGAACGAACGAGTATCGACGATGCAATGCCCTGGGAAGCGTCACAGTACCCTAGAAACCCACCACGGGATTGAAACATTGGCGGTGACGGTGATCCGGAGCTGTCCGGAGTGTCACAGTACCCTAGAAACCCACCACGGGATTGAAACGCCGCGCGACAACATTCCCATCCAACTCATCGACCGTCACAGTACCCTAGAAACCCACCACGGGATTGAAACGCGTCGATCTCGTCGCTGGGTTCTGTGATCCAGCGATGTCACAGTACCCTAGAAACCCACCACGGGATTGAAACTATCACCGCAGTTGCTTCCGTGAAAAGGTCGGTGAGTCACAGTACCCTAGAAACCCACCACGGGATTGAAACGATTCGGCAACCTGCGTTACGGCGGTACGGCGTGCCGTCACAGTACCCTAGAAACCCACCACGGGATTGAAACGTCGGGACGACCATCGGGTACGACGATGATGTCCCAGTCACAGTACCCTAGAAACCCACCACGGGATTGAAACGGCGCGTCGAGCACCCCAACGGTGGAGCGTTCGGGGGTCACAGTACCCTAGAAACCCACCACGGGATTGAAACATATAGTATCTCCAGTGAGTTGGCGATGCGCCTCGGTCACAGTACCCTAGAAACTCCCCACGGGATTGAAACCGTTGTCGAACATCGACGTTCACTGCAAGAACTGCGTCACAGCACCCTAGAAACCCACCACGGGATTGAAACAGGGGGTCGAGGGTGCCTCCCTCGTTACAGCAGAACGCTAGTCGGATTGAAGCTGGCTCTTGAGTTGGTCTGTTGACATTGTGTTGTGGTTTCAGCGGCCCACGTAGGATTGAAGCACCGGTGACAATATTCACTGTGATGGCTCCCCGCGTTTCAGCTGACGCCGAGTGCGTCAGGGAACGGTTGCTACTGAGCTGCCACGTCACGTATACTACATCTCACTATATACTCTACAGACCAATCCGCTGAGTGAGATGTTCACCGTTGATGTGATAGAAACAGGTCTTTCGTCAATGACCGATAGACAATCGAAGAGTTCTGTTGACCGAGGTTTCGATCACTCTCACCCACCCGTGCTCCGTAGTGATCAGGGTGGTCCCTTGCTCTTTGGAGGTACAGAATGGTTTCTCTTGCACACACCGGACAACAGCGCAGTTTTTCATAATGAATCAGATGGCCAGCGCAGCGATCATCACCTCCCACGAACGAAGTATTCGAGCCGTCCATACTATCATATTTGATCATTGCGCGTTCATCACCGGCGCTGCGCCACAATCACGTCGGTACCCCACACCCCTCGAATCACTCAAACGGTGGCGGACCGCAGCCGAGCGTTCGATCCGAGACTCGACGTGCTCGCGAAACGTCTCAGCGGGCCTACCCGTTTTACCATTGCGCGCACGCGAGTCCATCGGGAGAGACCCATATCTCTGGGCTCGGCTGCATCCATCAGCTGCTGATCGAGCAACATCGGGACTGAACCTTCAGTCGCGGGTGAGTAGGCAGCACCTGAACATCAGCGTTCTCCGGAGCATCCACGCTCATGACGGTATTCGTCTCCTTGACTGGAGGCGATACTAGAGTCTCCTCGAAGCCTTTGGTCGGCAGCGCGATCTCCTCCATGGAGTGATCCGAGCAGCGAACTGCATTGAGCTGCCAGCTGTCGGGCCACTCTTCGAGTTGGAGTTGAGGGTGATCGATGAGCCTGATCGACTCAACCAACACTGAGCCATCGAAGGAGATCTCCTTAGGACGGTGATGATAGTCACACGAGATTGCTTCGCCGAAGCTCACGGCATGGAGTTCCCCAGCGATCTCCTCTTTGATCGGATTGGTCATAGAATGAAAACTACTGTAGAACAGTTAAAATCCTACCACCCTGTGTTTTGTCGCTGACCTCCTTGACTCTCCTGTGCTTGCTGTCACTGGCTTCCACCCTATTCTAGAATAATCGGGGGGTACTAGTGACGTGCTGATCAGGAGCAACCACCGTTCTGAAACACCCGATTTCGACACTCTTACAGCATCAACCGATCGGCTGATGAATCGATATTGCATGCTACCCATAAGAGAATCATGAACATACAAATAGAACAGAATCAGGACGGAACCTACAACCCAGAAGTCGGCTAGGTGGATTCATCATGTATACCAACTCTAAAATTTAGGAGTCAGGTGTTGATTTCTATACCAGTATGCATGCGTGGTCTACCTAGCCGACCTCAGTTTCGGAGGAAGCCATGTATGACGAATTGATCTAACCGACCTCTGTAGCGGTGAACGACGACCGCTCTGATGCAATTGCTGGCAGTTCGGTTTCGTACCAGTCAAGTCACATCTAGTTCTAAGCTCTTCTTGAGACGTTCTTCAAGCGACATAGGAACTCGCCCACAAGCCCACTCCCTTCACAAACTCCACCGAACGTAATAGTGGTATCACCCAACTATTTTGAACATCATCTTATACTGTTGTTCATGTTTCCTGAGACCATCGACACGAACTCCCTCAGCCTCCACCAGCTGTGCGAGGCACATGTAGATGTATTCGAGTTATACGATCTCTTTGCAGAGAAGAAAGAAGGGATGGAAGATGTGTTCGAATACGTGCCGCAAGAGCCGTATACGTCGGTAAAGGATGCCGCTGACCGGCTGGAGAAGGCAGAGACAGCGTGGGATGATGGCGACGCCGCGCAGTATGCAGTGTACTCAGCTGATGAGACGCTGATGGGATACGCTGTGTTGTCATTACAGTGGGAGCGCCGAACGGGGATGCTTGGAGTCATTCTCGCTACACCATATTGGGGGCAAGGGTATGCAGGTGAGTGTGCGACGGCACTCACCGAGATCGCGTTTGACTCTCTTGATCTTGACGTAGTGGCTATCGGTTATGATGATGAGAATGAGCGGTCAAAACGGATGATCGAGACATTCATCGATTCCGTTGGTGGGCGATACGATGGCGTCTTGCGGAATTGGACACCACTCGATGACAAGGTCGCTAACCATCACCGCTATACTGTCACGCACGACCAGTATCAGCAGTCAACGACCGATACGTAGCCTTTATAGTGAACCGTTCGGGGACGCCTGATATAGAGTGGCCTTCCGCGACCGATGGTAGTGATAAAAGCGTCGCAACACTGTGTGACGGCTGGCCGCTCCGTTGGTGGAACTCGCTCTCGACAGCGAGCACAGGATCTACAAGCCGCTGGTGGACGCAAACCAGTTTCTGACAGTGGTGAAGCAGTGCGACGGTCTCGACCGCCTGACTGACGCCGCACTCCCCCCTGTTCGTCTTCGTCTCTTTCGGCACAAGTCAGGTACAACGATGAGTGCTTTGGGAGACATGGAGACGCACACGGACTGGATATTGAGAGGTACTCAGTGGATGCAAAGATTACCACGTCCTCGTCGACGAGGGCGGAATGGGCGGAAACATGCCAGGAGTGGTTTGAGTGGAGCCCCGAAAGGCGTCGCCTCCATCCTTTTTTCGGCGCATGATTTATACCTATTTGCTGGTAATCATATAGAAGTTACTAGGAATGGTTTTGTTGTTATTCGATCGCCTCCCGCTGTGGATGTGGGGACTATGTTTTGGTGTGGCGCTTGGGTGGTGGCTGTTCCGGTCACGGTCGCCGCCACAGACAACGTCGGGCCGCGAGCAGTATGAACCGACAGGGATGAGTGAGTCGATTCGCTCCCAGCTCACAGACAGTGATATTCCCGTTGAACGGATCGACAAACGCGATCCAGCGGGACCGGTGACACCGTCGCTTGATGACGATGTCTCGTGTATGGTGCTGGGGCAGACGGGTAACGGCAAGACATCGTTCGTGAAGGCCCGCCTTGAGCAGTGGGATTTCGAGGGGGCCGTGATCGCGCATGCGCTCTCGGAGGCTAGCGAGACAAACGAGTTCGTGGACTTTTTCGAGGGCCGCGGCCAGCAAGTCGTGAAGATCTCTTCACGGGAGTCCACCCACCGGTGGGATCCACTAGTCGATTATGGCCAGTCGCTGCGCGGGCTTGAAACGCTCTCACGGGGCCTGTTCAACACTCGTGACGCCGTCGAGACAGGCTGGTCGGATCCTGCCCAATCCCTGTGTACGTGTGCGCTCGCGGTGACGACAGTTGAGGAGAAGGATTTCGCGGCGTTCCCTGATGTGGCGGCACGGAGTCCGATGCGCCTCGTCAAAGCGTGTGAAGACCTCTCGATCTCGGGGACCAAGACGATCACCCGACCGTTGCGCGACCTCGGTGACGAAGAGCGTACGGCTGTTCACTCGACGATGCTGAATCAGATCCGGCCACTGTTGCTCTCAGATATTGTTGACGAGGACTTGCCTCGTGTCTCGTTGCGGAAGTACCTCGCAGAACCGGAGGGGCGGATTCTCGTGTGTGATAACATCCGTCGCGATCGCCATGCGAGTCCGTTCTGGCGACTATTCCTCCAGTCAGCGATCGACCTTTCGTACGGCATCGACGGTCGTCAACAGTTCCTCCTTGATGAGTTTGATAAGCTACCACAGATCGAGAACCTACCGGGGCTCGCGAGCGCTGGGCGATCGGCGGGCGTCGTCGGCATGCTCGTCGCCCAAGACGTCCACCAAATCGAAGATCGATACGGAGAGATGGCGCGCTCGCTGTGGACGAACTGTCCGAACCGGGTTGCCTTCCGGCTCGGTGAGACGGAGACCGCCGAGCTGGTGCTGTCGGGGATCGGGCGCCACGAGATGCAACGCCAGTCGCTCTCAACAGGATCTGATCCGACCGATCAGCGAATTTCGAAGACGATTGCTGTCCAACAGCCACTGGTTACTGGTGAGTTGATGAGTCTCGCCGTTGGTGAGGCGTTGATCCAATCCCGCGATGGCTGGTGGCTCGGGAAGCTCGAAGAACCGCGTACCTCTACGTCGATGGAGACAGGCCAGCCTGCACTTGAAGCTGGCTCAAAGGGAGGGACATCAGCGACGGACCGGTTCCAACGATTTACGCGGCGGCTGAACAACGACAAACCGTGAACTTCACGTATGATTTCAATATGAGATATAATATAGATGGTATCATGTCCAGCCTCGGATCCACGGCATTATAACGTTCTTCCGGGTCAAACAACGACGTTCTCATCGATACAATGATAGAGAGACAACGGAGTGTTTGCAGGAGATCAAGCGCTCGATAATCAGCCACCAATCGAGGCACTCAAACATGGAGGATCAATCTATCAGTACTCGTTGATGGATCTCATCCTCAATGAGGAAATGGACTCAGATAATTCGGTCGTACCAGACTCAATGACCTGTCGCGAGCACATGGCTTTAATACGATAGGGTAGTTATCAGATAGTATGTCCTCGGAGATACAGTCGGAATGTCAACTCACATCATTTCCACCGACTAGGTTAACCGAGGGTCAGCGAAGGATTTTGAACGAGTATCTGGATCACCAAGAAGCGACAGAGATCAATCGCTATGATCCGATATGGCTTGTGCTCCTCGTAGCGAGAAACCGACCGGGGATCGTTTTGATGACGTTACAATCATCATGGGGTCCAACGCTCGAGATTACCAAAGAAGAGATCGCTGAAGTATTTGGTTTGTACTATCTCGAATCAGATAGCGACTCGATTTTCGTTGCTCGTACTACGTGGCGACTTGAATTTCTACCAACAACCTGCGAAGACACCGCTTGGTACCATCGACGATTGGGGTGCTTCCTCGGCTATCCACAGCCGGATATCGAGGCGTTCGTTCAAGGAGAGCATATTGCGCCACTGGAGGTCCAAGAAGAAAGCAACGATCACATGTCCCCTCGGGAGACGGCCTATACTACATTTGCTCCGCAACTGCACGCAGACACAGACGAGGGACGAAAGCGGGCTATCCAAATCGGCAAAGAGAACTACGAAACGGTACTCGAATACGCTGATTTGTGGAACATGCCTCGATTAGGACAGTATGCCGAAGAGCTCTTCCAAGAGACGGTCACTAATCAGTCAGGCTTTGCGTTTGCGTAAAATTGAGTCGTCGCCGACTCGTTCTTCACGGTCCTTCGATCTCGTCATACCAGCCACGGAGGCCAGTCGTCGTGGGGGATAATCCCCGCTACTTCATCTCAATCCGTGTTCGTCAGAGTCTTTTTCCCCAGCTGCACTTGATGCAGTCAAGATAGGGACCTGATTTGATTATTCGTCCGTTACAGTCTTCTACGGGACATTCGTCCCCTCGCTCTACGTTTGCCATGCTTGGTTACGGCGACCCGATGTTGGAAAACATCAAGGGATTCTCATTTTTCTCCCTTCTCGGGGTCAATGAAATATTAGGAAGTGTAATTGATAAATATTTCTGCTAATGAACACCAAATAGGACGTCAATCATTACTGGGGTTGTTTGCTGGAACGCTCTCCTCAGAATATCGTATGGTAAAATCACTGTAGAGGCGATCCGTCATCTCAGCTAAATTTGACAATTCCCATTCATGGGCAAGTTCGTGAAGGCGATTATACCTTTTTTTCCCAATATTGATCGCTCGTTCATAGCCTGTTTTGGAATCTTCTGGACGATAGAACGTAAACACGCTATACGCGAGTTCTTCAGCGGAAAATTCCCCTTGGACGATGTACTTTCGTCCCGGTAGAATTGCTCCCTCGGCGTGAAGAAAATGGTTGATAGCGTCAAATGGATAACCAAAGAACAGCCCTCGACACCGAGCACCTATCTCGGTACCAAGTTCGACTGCTGGAAGTAGATCAAACCAAAAATATGACGGCGAAACCATCAATGTGGAATTGATTGACGATCGACGATAATAAAGTCCCCATTTTTTAACCAATTTGGAGGGACTCAGATCGGGATATCGGGAAAACATCTCTTCGGGCGGATCGAACATTGTCGCTGGCTTCTCACCGCCCAAGACAAGGGCCATCTGCAATGGTTCTCCGATATCACCTCCATATTCCTGATGATGGGATATATACTGCCCAAATAATTGTCGCTGCTCCTCTTGCATACACCCATATTGTGTGGCAGGATACATACTATTATCGACAAGCGTCATGGTGCAAACGGTCTTACCATGGACGAACAGGGTGTTATCGTCCACTATCCACCTGACATAACATATGTTATATAAACCAGTACTTTTTTTGCTATTGATGGTATTTGTTTTACTGCCGCTTGGTTACGGCACCGACCAACGTTCAAACGCTGGTCGGTTTTGAGACCTAGGGCAACACGGATTTCCGTTCCTTTTGATTGAGACGACCACGTTCTCTAGTAGCTTATTGCTACATCTTCACTTGTTCGTGATTTTCAAGTACGTTTTGAATTAGTTCAGGGTGGATCCAAATTGATAGACACAATAACTCCCTCCTCTCGGTCCCATGTTCTTTTCGCCAACAGTCAGGATCCCTTAAGATTCAGCTGATTGAGCCAATTTCGAATTGTTCCATCCGTTTTTGCCTCTACTCTGGAGTAAGATACTGCTTTTTTATATCTGCCGATTATTATAGTAGTATCCATATGCAGTTACTCAGAAAACGAGAGATGTGAGGTTAGGAGGACACCGTCTATATCCGAATTCCATCCCCACGATGACTGCCAACCGACCTCTCGCTCTCTATCCGCTGAAGTTTTTTAAGGACGTATTGGAGTTGCTATCGATTATCATCAGCCCAACCGTCCCTGAAGCCAATCAGGCGTTCGGTAAGGAGAGCGAAATATGCTGAGTAACTCATAGGTACGGGGGGACCTGCCAGAAGGCTTATTATTGGCTGTTTTGAGGGCTGAGACAATGCTTCAGAAACGGACGCTCGCGGTCGTGGTGCTTGTGATTATTGTTCCATTAACTGGCTGTGCAGGATCGGACGACGCTGTCGCTCCGACTAACACCGAGACGACGACACCCAGTCCGACTCAGACGGCCACTCCACCGGCAACGGTGACGACTACTAACCCCACGGCCACACTCACAGCGACAACAACACCGACGCCGACGATGAGCGGGTCGACACGGCACTCGATCCGATCGAACCCTGAGAGGAGCATATTCGGGCTGTTGTCCACGAAGAGATTGATGCGGGAGAGGACGAACATATCTGCCGTCACCGCGGTCGGGGCCGCACCCTGTCCTGCTAGAGCGGGCACAGAGAGGAGGTGGTAGTGAGGGAAAAACGATAGTCTCCGTACCGACCGACCATGAAGCATCTATTCTTGACCCGTATGCGGGCCACGTCACACCCCCCCGACGCCCACAGACGGCGTCACGAGCGAATCGCAGGGGGATATGTTGATGGCCCGCTCGTTAACTAGGACGGGCTCGGGTCCTGTCTGTGCGAGAGATACGCCGTCAGGTCAGTTGTGGTGATGACACCGATCACGCCGTCAGTCTCGTCAACGACCGGGATATGATGGAAGCTATTCTCAAGCACCATGTCCGCTATGGTCCGAATGGACTCGTTCGCAGTGGTCGTCGTGATGGTCGTACTCATGGATGCGGCAACAGTCGTGTCCGGGTCACTGTCGCCCTCTGCGACGGCGCGGATGAAATCAGTGGCCGTGAGGATTCCTTCGAGACGATTGTTGTCGTCAATGACGATCACCGAGCCGATACCGTGTTCGAGCATCAGTCCCCCAGCGTTCCGTAGCAATGTGTCGACACCGACGGTGTGCATCGGAGAAGACATGGGATTCCCGATGAAAACATCGTCTATTTAAATGATAATGTATCTCCAGAGATACGAGTTGCTACCGAATGTCTCAGTTCTCTCCATCGGTTCGTCTCCTTTAATTCGTCACGCTTATCGGTATGATTTCTTGCTAGCAGGCTGCCGAATCCTTATCCCGCTGGCGCACTTTTTCGACATAGAAATGGGACTATTCAGAAAACTTGGCCGCCAGGTCGAACAATTCACAAAGACAGCGAAGACCGCGGCCGAAGAGCATGTAGTTTATCAGTGCGACAACTGTGGGGCGCGCTTCAGTGAGCCTCCTAAACAATGTCCGGAATGTACCTCAGAGACGATAACCCAGAAGAGCACGCGCGAGTGATGGTCCAGATCGCTCTTCTGTAATGGCGCGGAAGGCGAGCAACGAACGTCAGTGCGTCCCGGTTGAGATGTAGCAAAGTATCGTACGTGAGTGATCGGCGACCGTTTTTGATGCTCGAAAAGCAGTATTAGATGTGCCGATCGTGGGCTGTCGTACGTCTCGGAACCCCCACGGCGCAGCGTCCTCACATGAAGAGCCATGACATCGGTCCTCTCGGAACGCCTATCCATCTATGGGCACTGGCTCTAGTCGCAATGGCAAACGGATCAGTTGATTTCTTCAACGATACTGGCGGTTACGGGTTCATTTCCACTGAGGATGCGGACGAGGATGTCTTCTTTCACATGGAGGATATTGGCGGCGCGGATCTCGTCGAGGGAACGGACATCGAATTTGATATCGAACAGGCCCCCAAGGGCCCCCGCGCGACGAACATCGTCCGCGCCTGAGACACTAACAGCCACCGGACGGTGATGAGCGTTGTAGTTCATTTTTCTTATACGCTTTCCCCGAGCGACATCCACGCCCTGGATGTATGTGCATATTGGGGAACAGGAGCCTAGAATCCCCACTGCAGCCTGCTGACGGTCACCCCTGTCCTACAGGAGGGCGTGAGTGTTCCATCGAGAAGCGTTCACCCATACGTTATGCACGAGGCTCCCCAACACTATTTCATGGCAACGATTGTCTATCAGGGGCCGGATGACACTGTCTCAGAAGACGTTGATGATGAGGATCTGAACTATCGTGAAGACCACTGGCAGATTCATCACGGTGATGATGAGTACACCTATCTTCCCCGAGACCGAGTCTACACAGTGAAAATGACGGATCCACACACCTTATTTGAGAGAGAGTAGTACCTCATCCGTGATACCATTCTAAGTGCTCGGTCGCCACGATTCGATTCAGCCACTGAGAGAGCCGTACAAACGAGTCCGGAGCACCCCATTGTGCAGCGTTGCGCACTGTACTCGACATCGCGACCAACACTGTGCCCCGACGCTCCGATTGCGCGATCACATCGAAATGAGCTCACACTGGCTGAAGGCGGGTGTTTATGCGGTTTCACGACCACAGATGTGTATGGAGATTCGACCGCTTGATGCAACAGAGATCGATTCGGTGCGGCGAATAGCTCGCGAGTCGTTAGCGGCGTCGTATGGTGTCCTTGGTGATGAGACAATCGAGACGGCTATTGAGGAGTGGTATGCAGCAGACGCGTTCGACGAATACCTCGCTAGTGACGAGATGGTGTTTCTTGTCGCGGCCGACGAGGACGATGTCGTCGGCTTTTCTCAGAGCCACATTGTCGAAACGGTCGACAAAGGACGGATCCTGTGGCTACACGTCGCTCCCGAGCACCGTGGACGACACATCGCCACGGAACTCTTCGATGCGACACGAGAACTGCTCACAGAGCGTGGCACCGAGCGCATCACGGGATTGGTTCTGGCTGAGAACGATGAGGGCAACCACTTCTATACGACTCACGGCTTCGAGAAACTCTACGACCGGACGATCACGATCGCTGGCAACGTCCACGTCGAGAACGTCTACGGTGAGGAAGGAACTGAACTCGGCGAATTAGCACCACGAACCGCGACCGATGGTGAGCAGATATACGTTGACTTCGAGGAGAGTTCTCGGGGATCGTCCGGGCCGTTCCACCCATCGTATCTGGAGCAAGACCGAACGCAGCTCTACGGCTGGTACTGCTCGAACTGTGATACAACGGACAACGCCATGGATTCGATGGGACACATCAAGTGCAATCAGTGTGGAAATCTACGCAAGGCGACTCGCTGGGACGCGGCGTACCTGTAACCTATCACGAGAACAAGCCAGGCTGTCATGTGATGATTCGTCGTCAGGCGTCGCATCTCCCATGTCGAAGACGAATGAATGCGCTATAACCGTCTGAGGCACGGTAAGGTGACCGACGAACGCCTCCGGTGCTATCCCGGCCGCTCTCCTATCTCTGGTGATGGCCGACAACAAAAAGAGCCGAGAGGAGCCGAATCTGTCCGAGTCGCCTGGCCAATAACACGTCTCTGGTGGGTGGTATTGATTCCTATTATTGTTACATAATTAATCACCCATCCTTCCACGGGTTGTAACGCTCAGTCAATCAGTTGGTGTGGATACCAGTCCTTTTGTCTTGTTAGCGTCTCTTTTCGGTATGTCCTTCTCTTCAACATCTCTGGCAGTTCAGGGCCTGGCGTCGACTCCAATGACTATTGGGATGCTCGTCGTTTTCGCCATCATTCTTCTCACGCTCGTTTTGTTTGTGACCGAATGGTTCCCGATTGACGTCACCGCCATCCTGGTGATGGTTTTGTTGATGGTTCTCGAGCCATGGACACAAATTTCTCCGCAGGAGGGAATCTCGGGATTTGCCAACCCGGCCACGATTACTGTGCTGGCCATGCTCATTCTGAGCACGGGAATCAACCGAACCGGCATCGTCCAGCTGATCGGCCAGAGGATGGCCGCGTTCGCCGGTACCGACCGGCGCAAGCAACTTGCCGCGACGATCGGAATCACCGGGCCGGTCTCAGGGGCCATCAACAATACACCGGTCGTCGCTATTCTGGTCCCAGTTATCAACGATCTCGCACATAACGGCAAGACTTCACCGTCGAAGCTGCTCATCCCGCTGTCGTTCGCCTCGATGCTTGGAGGAACGCTGACGCTCATCGGGACATCGACGAACATTCTCGCGAGCGATATCGCAGCCCAACTCGGTGCAGAGTCCCCCGGTCTCGGGTTGCACGCATTCGGAATGTTCGAGTTCACCAAGCTCGGGGTCGTTGTCTTCGCGGTCGGCGCCATCTATCTCATGACGATCGGCGTTCGATTACTTCCCGAGCGAGTTTCAGCCGACGAGGACCTCGTCGAGGAGTATGCCCTCCAGGAGTACCTCGCAGACGTCGTCGTCCCTGCGAATTCGTCGTTGATCGGGCAGCCTGTCGAGGAAGCGTTCGGTGATGATGACCTCGACATCGACGTGTTACAGCTGCTTCGAGACGGGGAGCGCTTCTCCAACCTGCTGGCGCGCAAGGAGATTCGCGAGAATGACACGCTCCGACTCAGAACGCACCGAGAGACGCTCGAACACATCATAGATGTGGAAGGACTCACGCTAGCGGGAGGTCCCCGAACCGAAGACGGCCTCCACCCGGACGAGGAGGAACCAGTCCTCGTCGAGGTTGTCATTCCGTCAGGGTCATTCCTCGTCGGCGAAACCCTCGCGAGTTCGACGTTCCGTCACCGCTACGACGCGAACGTCCTCGCCTTTCGAACCCGTGGTGACGTAGTCCAGGATCGATTCGAAGACATCCGTATTCGTGTCGGTGACACACTCCTCGTGCAGGCACCGCCCGATAGCCTCACTCGACTCGTCGAGAACGAGGACTTCATCGTTGCACACGAGTTCGACGAGGTGACCTATCGGACCGAGAAGATCCCGTTCGCGGTTGGTATCATTGCCGGCGTCGTCTCACTGCCAGCGTTAAACATCCTTCCGCTCGTCGTCTCGGCGTTAGCGGGGGTGGTGGCGATGGTCTTTACCGGCGTCCTCAAACCGACCGAACTCTATTCGTCAGTCGAGTGGAACGTAATCTTCCTCCTAGCAGGTGTTATCCCACTGGGAATTGCCCTGCAGCAGACGGGAGCTGCTGCGCTTCTCGGGAACGCCGTCGCCTCGACGGCAACATTCCTGCCAGCGATCGGCGTCCTGTGGGTGTTCTATCTCGCGACCGGCCTGTTGACGAGCGTCATCAGCAACAACGCGAGCGTCGTATTGATGATTCCCGTCGCTGCCAGCACTGCGCAGTCAATCGGAGCGAACGCGTTCGCGTTCGTGTTGGCCGTGACATTCGCAGCCTCAACCGCCTTCATGACACCCGTGGGCTACCAGACGAATCTCTTCGTTTACGGGCCCGGTGGATACACGTTTTCAGACTTCCTCCGCGTCGGCGCGCCGTTACAGTTGCTGCTGTCGGTCGTTACGGTCATCGGAATCGCGTTCTTCTGGGGCGTCCGTGTGTGATTCGAGCCCACCCGCCACGAGATTGTCTTCGAGACGTTGTTACCGCTCAGGAAAAAGCTCCGCGAAAAACTGGGTTGAACCGGTCGTCACCGCGCGGTGACAGTCGGTGTCTTAGACGTGGACGACGTTCATTGCGCGCGGGCCCTTCGGGGCTTGTTCGATGTCGAACTCGATATCCGGTTCCTCTTCGAGGTCAGCGCCGCCAACGTCTTCCATGTGGAAGAACACCTCGGCGTCCGCATCCTCGGTGGAAATGAAACCGTAGCCGGCAGAGTGCTTGAAGAAATCAACCGTATCCTTTGCCATTACAAACATACGTAGTCCCCAGTCACAGAATGCCCTTCCGAGGATCGCGATACCCCTACAATGTCAAACGGATGAGGGACGGACGAACTCGTTCGGAGCTGAGTACTGTGCGTTCCGTCGAATTGGTTCCTAAACACCAGACCATTTGGATATCACAGTATGTTTTCGCCAGCATGGGGACAGAGTAACCGAGTCACAGGTATTATCACCACTCGGGCTATCTAGGTATTCCATGCCAGTCAATAGCAAATCCGTTTCCGAGCCAACGCTATACGTGTGTCGTGACTGTGGGAACGGTATCGAAGACTCCGAGGACACGATCAGCTGTCCCCAATGTGGGGGCCGGTTGGTAAATAGTAGCGTTCCGCACGACGACTAAGAAGATTCGTCGACGACCACGTTCTTGGGAAAGAGTCCATGCTGCCGGACCCCCCAGTACGGACATCGACAATAACGAATACGAACGGACGTTTTCTCACTCATTTCAGGACCACCGCCATCATGCCCACCCCCGTAGGCGTCGGACGTTCATTGATTGACCCAGCCGTCCTCTTTGATGCATGGCCGGATTCCCAGACGAACGACAGCTCGTCGTCCGGGCACGCTCCCAGTTGGACCAATGGACGAAAAGTGCCCGGATAGAGGCGTACGCTGAACTGTTCGAAGGCAACGATCCGATTCTCTCCCCTGAAGAGGTATACCTCCTCGATGCGCTCAACTCCGAACTGGAGCGACAGGGCGGCGACGGTGTCTGGGGGACCGATCAGTACGGAATCCACACCGCTGGGACCACACGTTCGGACAGTTCGGTTGGAATCGTCTGTGTGTATCATCCGCAGATAACCAAGGAGGGTGCCTTGGGGCTTGTCCCCGAGGTACTTCACTGGGCTGTGTATCGCTCGCGGTTCTCCGCGATCGTCCGCACCGTCGAGCGCGAAATACCGAGTGAGCGCGCTAATTCGCGCTTGTTCGCGCCTTTATCGAGTTCATCGAGCACGACAACAGCCTTCTCGTAGTCGTCGTTCGGTGTGAGATACCCTTCGGATCCAACATCGAACCCAAACGGAGGCCGTCCGTGCCATTGTCCCTGCTCCTGCGCCGCAGCGATCCCTTCACGTACGTTCTCCCGTTTGATCTCCGCTTCCAGTTCGGTAAACGTCGCTGCAACCGTCAAGAACGCGCGTGTGTATGGCTCGGAGTCATTGGGATCAAGTGCAATTCCCATGTCGAGGATGTGCAGCCCAACGCTGTGCTCGTCGACGATGCGCTCAACGGTCGCAGAGAAATCCCGCACCGACCGAGAGATCCGAGACACCTCTGACGCGATCACCTGTGAGATCTCCCCGTCCTCGATCTCGGCTGGCTCCACTCCGAGGCGATCGGTGGCGTATTCGCTAGTGAGTTGACGCTGACGAGAAAGATCCTGATCGGCTGTCGAAACCCGACAATATTCTCGCCATGGCAGAAACGCACATGATAGCCGATGATAGAAGGGACGTGACGTAATCTCACTCTGGGCAGCAGTCTATCATCGTGAGACCTAGTGGGCCTTGTTTGGACGCAAGAACCTGAAGTCAGGCAGCTGGTTTTCTCATGCATATCATATGCTGAATATATATCCACAACTCAAATTTCACAGGGGACCGCACATGACGAATTGACCTACCTAGTTTCAGCTATCGAGACGATGGCGTGAGATACCTCGCGTACAACTGAAGTTCGACGCTGCGGCCAGCGACGATTGGCTGGCCGATCTGTCGACAGAGTTCATCTGCTGGCGAGTCGTCTCACCGGCGATGGTTTGCTCGGGACCGCAGATATCGAGACGCCGGACACAGCCATCATCGTCCGTCACTTCGACGACGCTCCGGAGGTGCGCTCGTCCGAGGCCGTACATACTGATGAGGAGACTGTGTTGATTCAGTACATAATCCCGAAACCGGAGTCGTACGACGCGCTTCGGGCGTCGGGAAACTTTCCGCGATTTCCCGCGCTCATGCGGGACGGGGGCTCCACACCGAACTGACGGCCTCACACGAGCGCTTGTCACAGTTCACCGACAGCTAGCGACAGCCGACATTCCGTGTGAAATCCTGTCGCTGACGCAATCTCCCGATCCGGTGGAACTGCTCACGGAGCGCCAACGGCAGTTCGTCACCGAAGCAATCGAGCGCGGCTACTACGACAGTCCCGCGGTTGTACGCTCACCGAGTTTGCAGGAGCGTTCGACGTCAACAAATCTGCTGCGAGCGGGATTCTTCACCGCGCCGAAGGCCGGATTATCAGGGAGTTTATGAAGGACTCGGCTGCATAAACAGATAGGAGAGTGAATCGGCCCAGTGGCTCCGACTTGGGTGAGGTGTTCATACCGTCTTCACTCAGCCAGTTACGATGAATCGACATCGGGAAGCGGATTTCGGTATCAAAGCCTGCTTGATGGTGTGAACGGTACACAGCAGGACGAGTTCGCGGCACCCATCGTAACCAGAGTCACAACATCACGACCGATATGTTTTAATCTTGCCACCTTGACGAATCTATGACATGGCTGAACTCTACCCACCGATAGAACCATACGACCAGGGAATGCTCGATGTCGGCGACGGAAACCGTGTGTATTGGGAGGTCTGTGGCAATCCGGACGGCAAGCCTGCCCTCGTCGTTCACGGTGGTCCGGATCGGGATGCACACCACGCCACCGTTAAGACTTCGATCCAGACCGATATCAGATAATTCTCTTCGACCAGCGAGGATGCGGGCGCAGCACACCACCCGCGAGCGATCCCGACACGTACATGGACTGTAACACCACGAACCATCTGCTCGCCGATATGGAACAGCTACGCGAGCACCTCGACATCGAACGCTGGTTGCTGTCCGGCGCTTCGTGGGGGTCCACGCTACTCCTTGCCTACGCCGAGCGATTCCCAGACCGGGTATCGGAAATCGTGATCTTCGGTGTCACCACCACTCGACAATCGGAGATTGACTGGCTCTACCGGGGCATGTCTCGATTCTTCCCAGAAGAGTGGGATCGGTTTCGATCCGGCGTACCTGATGCGGATAACGATGACATCGTTGCCGCCTACGTACGCCTCATGAACGATCCCGACCCAGAGGTACGGACCCGAGCTGCGAAGGAGTGGTGTGTATGGGAGGACACCATCATCTCTCAGGAGCCGAACGGGACGGCGAACGTCTACACCGGTCGTTCACTGGATGAGAAACTATCGCTCGTTCGTATCGCCTCACACTACTTTTCGAACGGTGCATGGCTGGAAGAGGGCGAACTGCTACGCAATGCCGACCGCCTAGCCGGTATCCCAGGTGTTCTCATTCACGGTCGCCTTGACCTGGCCGCCCCGCTCGATACTGCGTGGGAGCTTGACCGCGCTTGGCCCGATGCGGAACTAATCATTATCGATGACTCGGGTCACACCGGAAGCGACACGATGACCGAGCGCAAGCGCAGCGCGCTCGATACATTCGCCCGGCAGTAGTCGATAGCGGGTCCGGCGGGCTTGAAACTGAACAGTAAGTCCTTCTAACGAGTTCTGTACTGTCCGTCACTACTCGTATGGCCACTGATACAGGCCTAGATCGTTTTCCGACCCAGCGACTCAAAAACAGCAACGGTCGTGCTCCCAATAGGATAGAACGTGTCTGGAGCCACTAGGTGGGATTCTTAATATATCAAGGATCGGTACTGATGCTATGACAGCCTGCCCCATCCACAGCGCGGACTCGAAAGAGCAATTAACCATCAATCATTTATGAGAAGGAGTTTCCCACGGAAGTCCCCGTCTTCTGCTAGACGATGTGCGTCGGCAACCTCCTCAAAGCTGAAACGTTCATCGATGTGCGGTTCGACGACTCCATCATCGACGAGTGCAGCGATATCCGCGAGTTCCGCGCCGATACGTTCTTGCCGCTCGCCGAGGAGCACGGGAAGAATGACGAGCACGACCCCAAGTGAAAGCGAGTTGGCGTGCATGGGGGAGAGATCCTGCGTCGAGCTTGACTCAGTGGTCACCACAGTACCGTACGAGCGGACCGCATCGAAGGCCGTTTCAAGGTGATCGTCGCCGATGGGATCGAACACGACATCGAATCCGTCGCCGCTGGCGTGTTCGTCGACGTATGTCTCCACGTCCGTTGTAGTGTAGTCGACGATGGCGTCGGCCCCGAGGCTCGCAGCGAGCTCTCTCTTTTCCTCCGAAGAGGCTGTTGCAGTCACGTCCGCGCCGAATCAGTCCGCAAGTTGCACCCCGATATGGCCCACGCCACCGCTCGCTCCGTAGACAAGCACCCCGTCGCCGATGTTGACCGTTGTCTTGTCGGCAAGCATCTCCCATGCTGTGAGTGCAACGACCGGCAGCGCGGCGGCGTGTTCGAGCGGAAGTGACTCGGGGCATGAGCGAACGTGCCGGCATGGCCGACCACGGAGTCCGCGAGCGCGCCTTGGTGGCCCGCTCCGCCGGGCATCCCATATACCTCGTTGCCTACATCGAACTGGTCTACGTTCTCCCCGACGGCGTCGACGACACCCGAGACGTCACAGTGAAGGATCGCAGGAAAGTCGGGGGTAAAGCCGGATAGGCGTCCCTGACGGATCTTGTAGTCGACGGGATTTACACTGGAGGCAGTAACGTTAATACGGATCTCGTTCGCTTCAAGAGCGGGTATTTCGACAGTCGTTCGTGTGAAAACGTCCGGATCGCCGTACTCTTCGATCACGTGAGCGGTCGTTTCTGCCGGCATGCTGGGCCATAGTTTGGCCGCCAGTCTGGACATATGCAACGTTGTCGGCGAACGATGAATACCCGTGTTGAAGGTCCCAGCATGATTCAAGGTGGAGCCCCCGGCCGCACGGAGCGACCGGCGGGAGCGAGTAGGCCGGAGCGGATACCAACATGGGATTACGCAACCGCATGACGGTGCAACTCCACTCCCGAACGTTTACGTAACGTTGGGTAGCGATGCGGCGTAGTCGGTGACCTCCGAATGTTATGTCTAATATCAAAATAATATGACATGCGTGACGAGGCACTGTCCATACGACCTCCGCAGGAGTTCGTTCGTCGAGCGCTTGATCGGTCGTTGCCGGTTGTAATAGCGTCCCCTCAGCGTCCGACCGGGATGCCCGCGAGGCAGCGCTCGCCGTGTTGTCGGTCGTTCCTGACAAGAGCGAGGCGTCGGGGCCGAAACTCATCTACGAGGAGCACCAGCCTCTCCTCTGGGCCTTCGACTCCCGGTTCGGCGGGTCCATCGCCAGCTGGACGAGCGGTACCTCCGCCCTGCACTGGCGACCGACGCGCTCCGCCAGGAGGTCTCGCAGTTCGGGGTCGACACGGTGGTGATCGAGCCCGGCGTCGTCGCTACCGACTTCTACGACCGCGTGCTTTCGGATCGACGCCATCGACCACATGGGGGCAGACGCTGATCTCTATCGCGCGCTGGGCACCGTCGACACGATCGAGAAGGGAGGCCGGGGATCGATAGCCCGGATCGGGTAACCGACGTGATCCTGTGGGCAGCGACGGCCGACCGTCCGAATCCGGCCTACCGGGTCGGTCCCCTCGCCACGCTCAGTACCGCCGTCTCAAGCGTGGTGCGGGGTCGAGTGCGAGACCGAGCGTCCCGCGCCGGCGTCCGGATCATCAGCAGCGACCTAGTGCAGTGCTTCCTGAATCACGGTTCCCCGTCGTGAGTGTGGTTCGTTCAGGTGTCGATAACGTCCGCATCGGACGGGCTGTGGCCCCAAACTCCCGGACGAACCCGTCGAGCACGGACGGATCGTCGCTCCCGGGCAAGGGTTCCGTGGCCGTGCGACAATCGGTGGTGACGCCGAGTCGATCACAGACGTGATCGGCAACGATCTCAGCCATCCGTCGGTGAGTCGTGAGCTTCCCGCCGACGATGCTGGTGAACCCGGCAGTATCGTCTCGTTCTGCGTGATCGAGCAGCGTGAGCCCCCGTGAGATGGCGCGCTCGTCGTCCGTTTCTGCCGATGGGCCGTAGAGCGGTCTGACACCCCAGTAGGTTCGCAGTATCTGGACCGAGTCGATATCCGGAAGCATGGTTGCGCACTCTTCGAACACGAGATCGACCTCCCAGTCCGCCTTCGGGTAGTCGTCCGGGTCGGTGACCCCCTCGCTGGTTGTGCCGAGGATCACCCGCTCGTCGTGTGGAACGATGATGTCACCGTCCGCCGGGGGCCGACAGCGGTTCAACACCGTATCGAGTCCATCGTACTCTACCACAACCATCACACCCCGGCTTGGGCGCATATCGATGTCAACGCCAGCCAACCCGGCGACTTTCCCGGCCCACGCGCCGGTCGCATTGACGACGTGAGCAGCGTCGATCGTCTCCGTACTGCCGTCTTCGGGGCTGATGATTCCTCCCGTGACTCGGCCATCCGTGGTGCGGAGATCGGTGATGGGTGCTCGAGTAACGATTTCCGCACCGTGTTCACGGGCGCTCGCAGCGGTAGCCGCCGTGAGCCGCGAGGGATAGATCACACCGTCGGGAACCCGGACAGCGCGCTCTGCATCCGGAGCGAGTACCGGGACCGTTTCCCGGACTGTCTCGCTCGAGAGCACCTCGGTCTCGATGCCGTGTTCGCGGCACGCTTCGACTTTCTCCTCGAAGTACGCTCCGCTGTCGGCTGCGAGCTGGACGAACAATCCACCGGTGTCGGCAACGCAATCTCCGGCTATCTCCTTTAGGATTCGGTTCTCCCGGACACACGCCTCGGCACCAGCGGGATCGTCGGGCACGTAGCGCGCCCCGCTGTGAAGCAGACAGTGCGAGCGGCACCACGGGCCGCTCGAAAGCGCCCCCTCTTCGACGAGAGTCGTATCGAGTCCGCGCATTGCGAGATCGCGGGCGACGCCGGTCCCGGTTGCTCCACCGCCGATGACCAGTACGTCGGTCTCCAGTCCCATAACCGGTCTTCGGCGGTGGCTGTATCACTTCGTTGCCGATTCTACGACGCCCGTGAAGCGCCATCGACAGTGACTACCACACATCATGTGCTCGTCGAGCACAATGTCGGTGTCGAGGCTTCGTGAGCAGTCCGAACATCGTCTTTCATTAGCAGGATCATCGTTCACGTTGCTCTCGAGCGATACGCCTCTGGCCGTCTACCGGGCGGCTATACGATCGTCTCTGGATCCTCTTAGTAGATCGGACCCGAAGCAGTGCTCCACCCTCCCCGAATGCGGCGCTTCGGGAACACTGGTAACCAAAACACAAACCGATAGATGCGTGCGATCCGTGAGACGTACGCAGGCTCCGAACAGGACACCGAGATCGAGTGGTACTGCGACCTGGGCGAAAGCGGGATATTGACCTCGTGGCAGGAGTACCAATGCCTATGCGAGTACTCTGGAGTGAACCGAGTGTGGAAAATCGAGTAGCATGCCGAATGCGACCCTCTATTGGCACCACACTACAAATTCCAGGCTAGTTCTAGTGAGAGATCCATTTACAGAAATCCATCCTCCGAAGTAGGGGTGGCCGGGAATGGAATTTGCTATAGTGGCATACAATTTATTCATTGGGTGCATATTCTTTTGGTATCAACCGTTGGATATACAGACTGTGACGGTCTGTATACACACAATAACTATACGTAAGCTGTCTGTATCCCGCTACCAAGCGAACATGACCGACTCAGATTCACCCCCAACCGCAGCACGGCAGCTTCTTTTGGGAGAGAACGGGAGGACACGATCGTGAGCAACGAGGTCAGTACTACACTGAGCGTTCGGATCAGGCCGATGATCCGCTCGATTACCTGCGAGACGGCGATACCTTCACGGCAGGTACCCCGAGAGCAGCAGCGACGCCGCGCCGCGTGGTCTCCCCGTTGAGATAGTCGATCATTGCTGTGATTGCGGGTGCGAGCGCCGCCTTCCCGTGGCGCTCCATGAAGAGTGCAAGATCATCATCGACGCTGGTCGCACCAAAGACAGCGACGATAACAGGCCCAAGTTTGATGGAGGTTTCATCGGTCCAGATACCACTGACAGGTTCAGCACGCCAGAGGGATGACCTGTCTTTGTGCCCATCGAGTTCTTCCGTGACACCGAGCTCAGCCAGCGTGTTAGCGTACTTGTAGGCGGTACTCTTAGAGATATCTTGGCGGTCACGGACAGCAGTGATCGTCGTCGGAGAGTTGACTAATACATCCGTATAAATCCGTGCCAGCGCTGGCGTGTCTAGCAATTCCTGGACGACAAAGAACCGGGGGCTGCGGTGTCTGCATCCGGTGGGTCGGTAGGAGTCTGAGCATCAGACATAGTCCATAGTACGCGAACTATGGTCCAAAACATTTCGGCAGTTATGATGGATTGGTCGATCAACTACTATTGGTGACTAAGTCCAATGCTGGATATAAGCGTGGAATATGCCGGATCTGGACATAGAAGGCGGTGTGCTGTCTGTGGGATGGTTGATGCGATCCATGCCCGGCACGTAGTATAAAATAATCCAATTATCTAGTATTAGTTTATTTATATATTAAACAAAATAATCATCTTTCTTCTGGCGAAAGAGTTAGTATGCTATACATAGAACATAGATTGTGATGTCAGTTGACGATCGACGGCCAAATACTACCAATCCCGAAGGACCAATCGCAGACCTCCTTACCTACGCCGAGCTGCTGAACACGCCCAAGCTGGCACAGCTGTACATCTACACTCTCCGAAACGGACCGGTTGGCATTGAGACGATCAAAGCGGATCTTGATCTCCCCCACTCGACCACGTACAAATACGTCGGCAAACTCGAGGAGATGGATATCTTGACCCGTCACGAGGAGGAAACACCCACAACAGTGGGTGTTGATTCGATTCACCTCACGCTTGACACCCCTCAGGGTGAGGTACTCGTAACGCCCGCGCTCGTCGACGCCGTCGCCCGCCAACTCGAGACGGAGGATATCCGTGTGTTCGTCGAGCGCCAGGGAATCGCCAAACTCGCTGCGGCTCTGCACTACACCCGTCGGGTGAAAGACGGTGACCTTACCCAGCGGACGGCCGCGAACAAGCTCGGGGTCCACGCGATCGAGGGCATCACCGTGATCACGGCCCTCCAGGACGTGGTTGAGGCAGCCACGGCAGACGATCCCATTTTGGAGCTTGACGAGTAATGGTAGGACAGGAGCTGCCGAGTGACAGTATCGTCATCCTCGATAGTAGTGTGCTCATCGCCATGGGCGGTCCGTCTACGGATAAATACCAGGCCTTCGAGCGGGTTGTAACGCAGCGGGACATTTCCGTCCGGATTCCAACGCACGTGGCTGAAGAGCTCGGCGAGAGTCCGGAGACATACACATATCAGCGTGATCGGCTCCGTGCTGCACAGGATGCAGGGTGGCTCAAACGGGCTACCATCGATTTTTCGAATCCACGTGTGTCGGAGGTTATCGATCGAACGCGAAAGCGAATGCTGAACCTCTCTGCCGAGGACGTCACAGAAGACGAGATCGAGAAAACAGACACCGTTCTCACAGGCTTAGCCTATCAGTACGCGACCGAGCAGACGAGCCACGTCACTGTGTTAGTGAGCGACACGATCGCCGAACAAGCGATCGACGATGTGCTCTGTGCGATGGATGTTGGGAATGAGACGGCTGTCATCGAAGGGAGAGGATTTCTGGAAGGCCTCCTCAATAGTGGATTCGAGGAGAAAAATTAGTATCAATCAGATCTCTATGGGGCCCCAGTACTGCTTTTTCCATTCGCAATAGGTACTCCATATGTGATGCATCTCGAATCCTTCTAGCCGGATCCCGGCAGGGTAGCTTGCTGAAACTCGGGTCGCGGCTATTGGCCCTCCATCGCTGGGGCAATTTCCGTCCAATAGAACTGCTCAAGATCGTTCGTGATGCACTGGAATGTCATTGGCCTACAGAAACACTGAAAGTGGGTGAGATGTCTTCGGAACTCGTCGAAGAAGGGCGCTCGCTGCCTGTGGGATGGCAGAGATGCGGGTCATTTTCGGTACGTAGCACAAAACAGTCTAGATACTTAAGAGTTGGTATAGTCGGTTGTCCTGCTTCGACAACACAACAAACCGCTGTATCGGTCGGAATATGCTCTACAGGAATAAACTGCATACCACTGTATAGAAAGGGCCAGTTGCAAGCACTAGAGGTTCGGAGTATGGATTTCTACAAACCATCATTTCACTGATTCTAGTGTCGGCTGGATTGATTTGTCATGTTCAGAGCTCTGCGAAATTTAATCCAGTATGGTTGGTTTCATCGTTTGTCGTGCATGAGGAGTTCATCTGCCTGCCCTCAGAGTCTACGGAGTAATCCGGTGCAGGTAGATGAGCGTACTTAACATGGTGGTCGATAGTAAAGGTAAGGATGAGTATGAAATCTTTCGACTGCGGTACGCTCATCGATGGGATAGCTAATGAACCGATACGAGACGCAGTTGTTCTCGTCAAGGACGGAATCATTGAAGAGATTGGCCCTCAAGAGTCGGTCTCCGTACCGGATAACGCAGAGCAAATCGACCACTCCAATGAAATCGTTATCCCCGGCTTGATCGACGCGCATGTGCATCTCACCGGCAAGCAGTCGATGAATCCGTTTCAGGCACTGACAACTGGAAGGGTTGAAAGCGCTGCTCGTGCAACTGCCGACTGCCGAAAACTCCTCGACGCAGGCTTCACCACTGTCCGTGATGTTGGCAGTGGAACGGCTCTTGGACTCAAAGCAGCAATCAATACAGGTGATATCCCCGGTCCACGCGTCTTCTCAAGCGGGCCGCCTATCAACCAGACCGGTGGTCACATAGACGCCCATTTCCTTCCTATCGAATGGCTTGATATCGACCAGAGTCCGCATACCCGTTCGAACTGGTTCAGCGATCGAATTCTTGCGGATGGTCCCGCCGAATGTCGGAAGGCGGCACGTCGAAACATCAGAGAAGGCGTCGACCTCTTGAAGATCGCGACGACCGGTGGAGTAATATCGGAAAAGGATCATCCTCAACAACAGCAGTATACGGACGATGAGATCGCAGCAATCACCGAAGAGGCTCATCGTGTCGGTATTGATGTCGCCTCCCATGCCCAAGGGAGTGAAGGAGTTAAATCCGCCCTGCGCAACGGGGTCGACACAATCGAACACGGGTTCTATTTGGATGACAAGGCAATTGAGATGATGTTGGAGACCGACGCTACGTTCGTGCCGACACTCTCGGTGATGCACCAGATTGTTACTGAGGGATCAGACCATGGCATGCCGGAGTACGGGCTCCGAAAGGCTCGCGAAGCCTGGGAAGCGCACATTGAGTCCACTCAATCGGCGTATGAGGCCGGCGTGCCAATCGCCCTTGCGACGGACTTCCTCGGTAACGAATTCACGCCTTACGGGAAGGAAAATTTGCTTGAGGCTGAATTATTCGTTGAGGAAATCGGTATGACCGAAATGGACGTTGTCAAGGCCGCAACAAGCGTCGCAGCCCGTACGATTCCTGATGCCCGTGTAGGGGGGATCAAACCCGGTAATCACGCTGATTTCGTAGCAATCGACATCGATCCTCTGTCGGACATCAGTGCACTTCGCGAAACGAACACTGTCTACAAGGGGGGACACCCAGGGGAGGCATCCGCACCGTCGTATCGAGAGGAGCAATAACACAATCTGGTTCCTCTCTTCCTTATCAACAGAAGTCGGGTAGGTGGGTTCGTCATGCATATCCACCTACGAAATTTAGACACTCGATATAGATTTCGAGACTAGTCGTATGAGAGATCAACCTGCCTGACTTCAGTATGAGAGGTCAAGGAGCTTCTCCTCAGCGTTGTGTAAATGTTCGTGAAACGTCGAGGTCGTGATTTCCAGTTCGGTGGCGAGCTCGCCCGCGGATGTCTCCTTCGGCTGGCGGTAATATCCTCGCTTGCGCGCCAACTGGAAGACCTCCCGCTGTCGGTGGGTCAGCTGATCGATCGGGAGAGAATCGCCCGGTACCGTCCGGTCCGCACGAGAAATCGACTGGATAGCTATCTCTGCCCCTTCTTGGTCTCGAATGTCGTCAAGCTGTGCTCGAATCATCGATCGATCGTCGGTTGAGAACACCGTCCACCGTTCACTCTCACCGTGTATGTCGCCGGGTTCAGCGTAAACGAATCCTCGAGAGGTGAACGCCTCGCTGATTTGGGTCGTCCCATCGTGTTCTACGAGCAACTCGCGCCTTGCGTTCCCTGGGGCAGGGAAATCTTGCTGTCGATACTGTTGCGTCATCTCTGAAACCGAATGTACCGACGAGTGTGCTCGAACCAGATCGAGTGCTTCCTCGATCGTCGCCTGCGTATCAGCATACGTGGTAAAGTGCGTTGTCGCCTGGCCATCATCGCGCGTGTAGACGCCATAGCCGAGGAATCCGACATCGATTTGTTCGGTCACCTCCAGCACCCAGCAGCCTGGATGCCACACGTCGAACGTGAGACGAAGGGCATCGTCCGAACTGATTGCGTCCATACGTTCCCTCAGTAGCGAACAGGTAAAAGTGGAACTGCGTTGCTATATTTTAGCATGACTCCGCTGGCCCCTCACATTGTGCCTTCCTATTGATGTTCATCGAAGGAGGTGATTCCTGCTATAGCAGGTCATGTTTCTACCCCCCTCCCGATCCCCCGATAGCGTATGGTACGATACCGAAACCTGACTCTCTTCGTTTTGTTAGGAGTTATTTGGGGCGGAACATATCCAGCTATCAGGATCGGACTTAATGAACTGCCACCGGTTCTGTTCGCCGCGTTTCGGTACGAGATCGGGGCACTCGTCATGCTCGCGTACGTGGTGCACCGTAAGGACTACTGGCGACCGCGAACCCGTGCTGACTGGCTTACTGTCGGTATCGGAGCGGTCTTCATCATCGCTATTTACAATGCACTATTATTCATAGGAGAGACAACGGTTCCAAGTGCGATAGCTGGGATCGTCGTCGCTACAATGCCAATTCTCACAGCGGTATTCTCACGTACACTCCTCCCGAGCGGACGCATCACGCTGGTCGATAGCGGTGGCATTGTACTCGGGTTCGCGGGGATTTTGCTCATCTCACGCCCGGATCCGTCGAACCTCCTTACCAGCGACCTTCTCGGGCAGTTCCTGCTCCTGGTTGCCGCGGCAAGCTTCGCCTTCGGAAGCGTCCTCACGGAGAGATTCACCGCCGAACAACCGGTCGAGACGATGGAAGCGTGGGCAATGATCGTCGGCGCGATTCTGCTGCATGGTACTGCAATGGTTCGGTCCCCGACGAGCTTCATTGCCGTCGAGTGGACGCTCTCGTCGGTCGTGCTAATTGGGTATTTGGGAGTGGTGGCGAGTGCGGTCGCCTATTTCATTTATTTTGATCTTCTCGACCGAGTCGGCGCATTCGAGATGAGCTTCATAACGTACGTATCAGCTGCGTTTGGGGCGTTTTTCGGCTGGTTGCTCCTCGACGAGCGGATTAGTCTCTTTACCGTCGGAGGATATCTGGCGATCGTGGGCGGATTCTTACTCCTCAAAAAAGAGGAGATTCATCAGGAATTCCGACAGCAATTCGCCCCCAAATCAGTCGATGGAGACTAAAATAATACATGAATAATACGAATGACACGAAAGTAACCACTAAGAACGGGTCTCTAGTGAAGACAATCGGCGGATACGAGATAAGCGTCCTCAGTCTCGCTTGGAGCGGGTTCTGGATTGGAATACTCATTGCATTTATCCTTATACGTCATCCTCGGCATATTCCGACGATCCTAGTTGTGCTCGGTGCGACTGGCCTTCTCATAATCGAGCCGATCAATGCCGTGTGGAGATATCCTTACTATCGGATTGCATTCGGCGTATTCCTGGTGTTTCCGGGCCTCTACGCGATCGCGACTGCTGGACTTCGCGTCTCTGTTGCATTGATCATCCTTGGCGGTGCGTTCATCCTTGGTACTGAAATGACCGCACTACTACGAGATGACTGACTTCACACGTCGCACATGATAACAGAAATCGGCGCCCTGGATATGAGTTCTTATTGCCAAACCCATTAATAAAATATCATTATTCAACTATGTCGGCAATAAACCACACGACAGCGGTAGATGCTCTCGTTGAACAAGCTGATAATCTGTGCGATCTCCACGATCACATTACACGAGTGATCGCTCGATTGGAAATTTCGCGAGAGATGTTCTCCGACCAGTATCCTCATTCCAACAAAGCGACGTTTGAGTTCGACTCGGTCGTTGTGATGTTCCTCTACCAGTATGCGCGCGGAGTCACCCAGACAGAATTGTACCGTCGAATGAAGGGGGCTGCGTACGTCTGGCTCCGCTTCGAGTTACCCCGACCACCCACCCAGCAAGCCATCAGTTACATCTGGCGCAATAGATTGTCACTCGCTGATCGCCGGACAATCAAAGCGACCGCCAACGCGATTCGAGATGTCGCCAGCGACCACGACATCATCGCCGACGGCGAGCCGCGCCTCGATCCTGAAACGGTGGACGCCACCGAGATCACCGACGATCACGTTATGGACGCCGTCGAGACAGCACGCGAGCATGGGCTGAACGAGTTCGACACGAAGCGGGCGAGCAACGTCACGTTCGAGGATCTCGTCTTTTTTGAGCGACAAGCCTACCTAAACATGGCGGACAGAGGAACGACGACACGATCTGTCGGGGCAACGCAGCGATTTGCACGACTCAGCGACCGAGCGGAAACGCCCCATCCAGACACCCATCTCCGCACGATGAAACAGACCGCGACCCCACCGAAACAGACCAGGCTCACCGAGTACGCGAACGGGCGGCGACCGACAGACTGGCAGCGTATCCGTGATGAGGTACTCACTCCCTTTCACCGAGGTGTCGAAACGATCCTCGACGAGGTTAGGGAGAACGGCGGGCTCCATGAGCCAGCCATTGCCGCCATTGATATCACGCCGTGGCCGGTGTACGCTTCTCCCTACAGAGACGATGACAACGTGGCATGGGACGACGAGTCCGTAATCGTGAACGGTGAAAAGCGGTACCCGCGAGTTGACTACCCAGAGATGGTACATGGGCTGAAAGGAAAACACGAACGCGGATACGCGATGGCGACGATCACCATCGTTGGAGAGGACACACCAATCGTTCTCGGCATTGAACCGGTGCGTCGGGACTCCGCGTGGGAGTCAGGAGATGCTGGAGACACGTCACAGGAACGTATCGTCGAACAGTTACTGAAACAAGCCGAGCAACACGTAGACATCCACAAGGTGTTCTGTGACCGCGCATTCGATGCGAACGGCGTCCGGGATGCAATCGATCGTCATGATATGACCTACCTCATCCCAAAACGAACATACGAAGCCGAGATCGAGGATATCGAGGAGCTAGAACGGGAGTCCGTGACCGGCGTAGGCATTGTGCGGAACGTACCTCACGGATATGAAGATCGGGTTCACACCGGGAGCATCATGTACGTCCCCTCGACGAAGGACGACGGACATCATGCCGTGTTCACGACGAATCGTGATGTACCGCTGGAACAGGTACAGGGATTCACCGGCCAGTACACGCATCGCTGGGCAATCGAGAACGAATACAAGACCATCAAGCAACACTTTCTGCCGACGGTCGCGTCCATGGATTACCGGGTGCGGTTTCTGTATTTCGTGATCGGCGTCGTCATGTATAACGTGTGGCGGGTGACGAACCTATTGTTCCGGGATACTGTGGAGGTGCATCTTGGAGAGCACCCACCGATTCCAGCGGGCGAGTTCATTGAGCTTCTTGCGTTCTGCCTCGTGCCGGGCGACTGACAGGATCTGTGTTCGTTCTCGTGTTCACCACGTTCTCGATAGCCGCTGTACCCAGTCGCGCTCCTTGTTCCTGTCAGTTATCCTCATTCAGATATCAAGTTCGCATCGAGTGGTGCGTCACATTCAGCGAAATCGTTCCATTATCCGCGAGACGAGTCCCCGATCGCTAGATTCGTTTGTCAAATCAGTCATCCTCCGAAAGTCTGATCCCCCCATCGTTGGAGAGGACACACCAATCGTTCTCGGCATTGAACCGGTGCGTCGGGACTCCGCGTGGGAGTCAGGAGATGCTGGAGACACGTCACAGGAACGTATCGTCGAACAGTTACTGAAACAAGCCGAGCAACACGTAGACATCCACAAGGTGTTCGGTGATCGCGCATTCGATGCGAACGGCGTCCGGGATGCAATCGCCCGTCATGATATGACCTACCTCATCCCAAAACGAACATACGAAGCCGAGATCGAAGATATCGAGGAGCTAGAACGGGAGTCCGTGACCGACGTGGGCGTTGTACGGAACGTACCTCACGGATATGAAGATCGGGTTCACACCGGGAGCATCATGTACGTCCCCTCGATGAAGGACGACGGACATCATGCCGTGTTCACGACGAATCGTGATGTACCGCTGGAACAGGTACAGGGATTCACCGGCCAGTACACGCATCGCTGGGCAATCGAGAACGAATACAAGACCATCAAGCAACACTTTCTGCCGACGGTCGCGTCCATGGATTACCGGTGCGGTTTCTGTATTTCGTGATCGGCGTCGTCATGTATAACGTGTGACGGGTGACGAACCTATTGTTCCGGGATACTGTGGAGGTGCATCTTGGAGAGCACCCACCGATTCCAGCGGGCGAGTTCATTGAGATTCTTGCGTTCTGCCTCGTGCCGGGCGACTGACGGGATCTGTGTTCGTTCTCGTGTTCACCACGTTCTCGATAGCCGCTGTACCCGGTCACGCCACTTATTACTATCAGTTACTCTCGTTTAGATATCAAGTTCGCATCGAGTAGTGCGTCACATTCAGCGAAATCGTTCCATTATCTGCGAAACGAGTCATCGATCGCTGGATTCGTTTATCAAATCAGTCATCCTCCGAAAGTCTGTTGCCCCAGAGGTTCGGCGTTTGGATAGCTATAAATCACCTGTGTGCTGATGAATTGCCGATTACCAGTTCCAAGCAGTGGCTATACATTGAGAGCGGTAGTCTCAACTTCCGCTGCCCCTTGGAATCCCCCAGCTGTCCGGTATATTGATCTTCATGACTATTTATTTATTGATATTATGATATTAGTCTTTCGAGGCGAAGAGTGCTGTTTCCCCGCTTAGACACCCGTCAGTGGCTGACCTCAGCAGATAGTATCATCGAGGCGACTTCTTCAAGCAGGAGTAGGTTCGGGATCGACGACTGACTTAGGGTGGGAAATATAGCGACCAGAGCACCGAGACGAAGTTGTTGACACTACAGCACGCCAGTATCGCGACGGGGACACTTTCTCCGCTAGTAAATTTAGAAATCTATCCCCGATTTCACAAGTCGCCTTCTTCAAGTCCGGTCAATATGCTCTGTGATGAATTCTGTGAACGTAGGATCTTGACGCTCAGCGATACGCTCCGCAATATCAAGACCGAGGTCATGTGTTTGCTCATTCTGCAAGGCAGTCTCAACAAGCTTCTTCGACTTCTCATCAAAATCTCGCAGTGGCGGCCAATCGTCCTGCATCACGAGTTCGGAATAGACCTTGATTGTCTTTCCAGTATGCTCTGAGATCTCCGTCAGAAGATATGATTCGAGTTCATCCCAGCCGGAACTTTCTGTTACTACGGCGGGAATTGACGACACTAATAGTTGCTCTACACTCAACAAGTCAGGTTCCTCCTCCATACTGTTGAGATACTGGATAAAATACGTGAACTCACGCGAATACTCGGTCGGGTCGGCAACAGTCCGGAGACGCCACTGCCACAAATCCCTTACAAGGGGCCAGTAACTGCTCTCAGAGGGGCTTGGCTGCTCGCCTGACCAGTTGAGAAGTGTCGTTATTGCTTGAGTCGCGTCGTCGGGAGAGGCGACAGAATAAAAATGGTTGACGAGGCTATCGTCGCTCAGATCTTCGATCTCATTGACGTACACTTTCATAACGTGACCCGCCTGTCTCCGCTTCATTCCGGGCGTATGGTCGACTTCTTCTTTGAGCAGAAGATCTACGCCGCGAAAATACCTCTCTCGTAGCAGCTCGAATATTGGTTCAACGACTCCATTTTGAGCAATGTAGCCGTTCCAGGTAGCTCCAAATCGCTGCCGTTCTACTTGACTGTCGCCTAGCGGAAAGACCCGATCAAGGTTCGATTCGACAAGTGCGGGATCCAGCCGCCAAAGTGTCCATAAGCATGATCCGATAGCCGCGGGTACCGACAAACTTGAGTCTTCAAAGAGCGTTGCTATCCGTTCACGGACATCTGGTTCCAAGGCTGATCGATTCTCCGCGGTAGATCCATCGAAATCTCGCCGGTCTGCTTTCCTCAGTGAAAAAGATGCTAATCCGAGCAAAGCAAGTGGACGAACTGCGTCGTGGGTTTCATTAAAATGATCGCGGCTTTGCTTCGTCTCTTTCGGAGAAGGAGTGTCATCAACGGGGTGCGGATCAGCTGTAAGGGAGAGTAGCATCGATTCTATACGATTCGCATGCCGGATGACTATACCTGGATTCTCCTGTGATGTCGTCAGCAGCAACCAGCACACACTTATCCGGGCCTCAACGCTCCACTCGTCCGAACCTTCTTTGACAATTCTCTCGCACAGTTTGAGTACGGGATTCCAGTCAAATGTCCGTCCGTCTTCAACGGCGGATCTGAGCGCTCCAAGGCAGGCAGCTACGTAGAGCGGATTTTCCGCTTGGCTGAGTCGAGGCAGTTCGCTGACGAACGCGTCAGGTTGTTCCTTGATTAACTTGCTGACTTGTTCGCTAAGTCCGCGGGGAGTTCGTTCAATCAGAAACTCCTCACCTTCTCCTTCATCAGGGTGAGAATCTGGCTCCCAGTCGATACAGAGATCGATAACTTCTCGTGGCGTGTATTGCGCTAACTCTTCTTCGTCGACCGGTCCTTTCCTTTCAACTGCTCCACCTTCTGAGATCATATGGGCAGTCGTCGGGTCATTTGGCTCACCGTATTGGTCAACGAGTTCGTCCAATTTTTGAGTGTATTTCGATGGAAGCTCGTTCCGAATTACCCACCAGAATATCAATCGCTGTCGGTCGATAGAGTCATTGATGTTTTGAGCATGCTCTTGATTTGAACGCTCAGGAAACGCCTCCTCAGCGCGTTTGCGAAGTACCTCTCGGTTGGCACCGTCGTCGATAATTTCGAGAATCCGATGCTGATCATCGTCCGAGAGAATACTGAAACCATCGCGGAGCAGCGGCAGAAATTCATATTGAATACGAGGTTCGAAGTAGTTTGACCGGATCATCAGCTCCCGCTTCGTCAACCCTGGATATATCTCTAAATTTTCATGAAGTAAGTAAAGCCCAAGACGTTTGAAAACGCCAATTCCCCCAAGATACGATGCGACGATCCGTTCTCGATCCTCTGATGATGGGTTCCCTTCGATCCATTGCTGAAGTGAATCTCGGAGAGTTGTAAGAAGGTGTTCTTTCAAATTTAAGTTCCGAACAGAAGTGATAGACTCTATTTCACGCGGCCAAGTTATGTCTTCTACCGCCATCTCTCTGACCTCAGTTTCAAAATCAAGCGCCAGTCGTAGATTTCTAGTTAGAACGTCAATCACGCCTGTTCCTGTTTGATGCAGGAATCCGTTCATTGTACGTTCAATAACGTCCTCTACAAGATATATGGCGACGACCGGTTCCGCCTTCTTGCGGGCGGAGAATAGACTGTCAGATGTTGGTTCATTAGACTGACTTTTGGTCGGTGAAGAGGTCCGCGGCTGTAACAACGCTTTAAACACGGGCAGCGCGTCAACCGCTCTCCCATCATCAACAAGCGTTGTAGTAAACTCTACAAGTCTGTCGCCGAAGTGATTTGCTTTAGCCGTGCGTCTAAGCCAGCTCGCAAATACCGTGGCGTTGCGCCGAGCGAACTCATCGGGCAACTGTTCGATAGCAGAGAGCAGACGACACAGCACTAGCTCATCTTCGCTTTCAGTGATATGCACTACGCGTTCAACCGCTTCTGGCACCTCGGTCGCAACGCGTTCGAGGTATTGTGCCATCGGCCTCGTCGGCTGGATGAGTCGGTTCTGCTCCAACAGTGGTGAGATCCATAGGGGGTTGTATAGGCCATTGTAGAAAGCTGTGGCCAATCGCGAACGCTCTTCTAACGCATTGAGAAATGAGTTGGTGATTGATGCATCGAGTATTTCTGCATCCCAGCTCCCGATTTCCTCAACGAGTTGTACACCGGCATAGTAGCCGAGCGAATGCCGCTTCTTACCTGCGGTTTCGCTCAAAGCGCGACGCACGAACTGCGCGGCTAGCTCAGGTTCCTGTGTTCGATATATCTTCGCCATCCAACAGAGAGCGTCCGCCGCGACACGCTCGTCGATCCTATCATTGACAACCTGAGCTGCGAACCACCCTTGATCAGTCGCGTCCCGTGCGTAGAAGTACGCCTCCAACTGCTCGTGCCAAAACCGATGTTGCCGGCCGTGAACGTGTTCGAGGACTCCTCTGCTCACTAAGCGCTCGTCCTCGTCCCGGCCTCGCTCGATAGTAACCCTCCGATCACGACTACGTAGCGATTCGCGGGCGAGTTCCGCGGCTCGTCGCACTATGTCCCAGTTTTTGGTATCTGCTACGTCAGACTTTCGGTGGATCAGGGACTCCCGGTACTGTTCCCATAACGATACATCTTCCTCGATAGTCGAATAATTCACTTCTGCGTCAGAATCATCCGAGCCGATGCTTGCAATGAGCGAGAGGTGTAGCGGGCTCGTACCGAGGTCAACCAACTCCTCGGAGATATCACGTTCTGGAACGCCCATCTCTATCAGCACACGTCTCGAATTGGCTTCATCAAGCGGCGAGAGTTCTACCGAGGCGAACCGCTCGCTCTCTCGTAGCCGCCTGTACTCTCGGCGTTCCTCGTAGTCCCAAGCCCGGCACGCACAAAGGACGCTTACGTTTTCGAGGTCGGCACAATCGAGCAGCACGTCTCGAAGTACTTGGTCGGTCCCGCGACCTCGAACGCTGTCGAGTTGGTCGAAAGCAATCAGACACCCTCCGAATTCATCACGCATGCGCTTGATGACATGTAGTAGGGAATTGTGGAGGGCGAACTCGTCCCGCAGCCCACCTCGGGTTGTGACACGACCGAGTTCTCTCGCATCGATGAAATAGACAGGTTCCGGTGGTTCCCAATTTCGTATAACGGTACGGAGAACAGTCGACTTACCGACGCCTCCAGGACCTACGACTGTCGTTGCTCGCCGATCACGCAGTCTCTCAACGATCCGATTGACCTGTGACTCGTGGATTTGAAAATCAATACCGGGATACAACTCGTCTCGTTCAAGTGCCCGCTTGGTATGATTTTCGAGTACTCCAAGGTCATCCCTGAGCTCGTCCCGCAGCTCGTGAACCAGATCACGCAACCCGGACAACTCTGCCTGTCTATCTGACAGCTTCTGGACGTAATCAACTAAAAGAGGGATTCCCGAAGAGGGACGACGAGCCACGTTCTGCTGGAATAGTTCGACAAATTCACGAGCTGCACCCTCTACGTCAACGTCTTTATCAGCCTCTTCAGCTAGCGCAGCAGCCAGCTCAGCCATCACGTCTTCTCGGTCTTGCTGGTGGAAGTTCTCGACCGTATCCGTGTCGAGTTCCTTAGTAAAGATTGCTTCTAAGGCTGCGGGTGACACTTCATATTGCTTAGCGGTATCTTCGATCGCGTTCTCAATAGAGTTCTGGAGGAATTGCTCCTCGTCTACTTCGGCCTTGCCGCGTTTTAGCGTGTCGTAGGCGAGGTTTGCGAAAACACCAACGCCGAGTGCCTCCACGACCATCTTTCTCTGTGGATAGAGCTCCCTCTCAATAACCCTTTCCTCGGGGGAAGAGCTACGCCGGAATGTTTGATTCTGCTATGGCGAATATATCAACCAGAGTCAGTTTTCCAATGGTCCAACGGTATCAATAGTAGTTCCACAGCGGTCGTGCCTGCTGCTCGTTGACATCGAGATTCTTAATGAATGTGAACTACCGTATCTGGTTGTCCGCCTTGAAGACATCTTCTTCGATGTGCTCTTCGAACGCGGAGAGCGTCTCTCGATTCTGCCGGTGCTATTAATAGTGGTTATTATGTTTATCGTTTGGTAGCGCCTGTGACTGCTTCGATATGCTCAACTGCTATCTCAGCATCCGGGCGGCGTCGAACTTCGACCGGCCACCGATCGACACCAGCGGGGGAGATGACGAATGGCGGATGAAAGGGCCTCCTTCGAGAACGCTTATCGCGTCGGCCGTGCCGTTGCTGACAGGATCGCCGAAAACTGGACAAGATGGCGTGACAAACCAGACTATCAAGAATAGCTGTGGTCTCTTGCTCGATAGTCCTCTGTGCCTCAAGACACGAGGAGGCTGCATCTATTTTGTTTATTTCTTTGTAATATATACTACCACACAAATATTACCATCTCAAACGTACGCTCTATTGTTTTCCTCTTTCCTCCTTTTCTCCGTGGCTCGACCAATGAACGGATCCCTGTCTGGTTCGATTGTTCGATGTCGAGTTGGAGAGTTATTCCAGGCACTGCCACCACGACATCCACGAATGAAAGGGGACGAAACGAGAGCTGCGATTCAGCAATGGGTCCTTTATTACTCATTACCGACTGGGGGTGGATACACGCACAGATAGCTGGCTGCTCGCCTCACGAGGGATCAGTGTCAGTCGCACAATCCCTGCATTGGGATCAACGTACTCAACTTCCAGGCTAGTTTGCTGCTCGATACTGACCAAATGTTACTTGACCTAGTGGATTATAGTATGATACAATTGTCTTATGAACAGTTTCGAGTACCGGGGCGAGTGGTGGCTTGCCAAGGACGAAGAGGAAGAACGGGTTGCTGGAATACTGGAATTCGATCCAAATGATGGAGACGAACTGGAACTCATCGGGGCATTCGACGACATCGGACACACCCGCTCTCGAGAAGTCGACGTTATTAATGGAGAAATCACCAACGGAAAAGTTATCACATTACAAGATTGTTTTATCAATCACAGCGGGGGATCAAGTACACTTCAGACGCAATCGTGCAAGGTGGGAATGATCTTCACCAATGTCTTATTCAGTGAAAACAATTTTGAATTGGAAAAAGTCTGCGTTTCATTTCCTCTACTTGAGATGTGGACTGCGACGAACACTGTCCACAGACCAGAGGGTCAAATAATCGGAGCTGAAATATCGGAATTTGAAACGAAAGAGGCTAGATTAAACAATGCAACAATACGGCTTAACATCACACAATCAACCCAACAACAAGAGTGGAAAGGAATAGAACTCACCCAACAAGCGTATTTCTACATTGAATTAGACGAGCCAGATTCGTTTGATGTCTATCTCAACGACTATATCCGCCATCTCCAGCACTTCATTTGCTTAGCAGTTGACGAACCAGTTACTCCAGTGGACCTCACCGGATACTATGAAGAGGACGGGCAAACACACACGACAGATATCGTTTATCAAGTATCTAATCTACCTGAAGTCCCTGATAAGAAACATCCTAACAGGGTACAATTCTATCTACATGATATCAACTTTGAGGTGGCTCTCCAGAATTGGTTTGAGGATGCCGAGGGTGCGGAGATGCTCCACAACCTCTACTTCGGTACGCAGTACAACGAGAACATGTTTCAAGAATATAGCTTTTTCTCATTGGTCATCGCTCTCGAACATTACCAGAGCTATCTCTTCCCAAATCACAGGTTGATGAACAAGGACGAATATGACGACCTACACAAGCAGATACGCGAGACGATGCCTGACGATGCAGCCGCCAAAGATCGTATCAATAATCTGCTTCGGAGTATCGGGAACAAAGGATCGCTACACGACCAATTGAGCATGGTTCTCTACGAATACGAAGACATTCTAGGGGATCTCACCGATATAGAACAGATGGTTCGTGACGCAAAGAATAACAGGCACACTATCGCTCACGGTCTCGACAATGACTACAACATCAATGAACTGAGCGATACGGCCGAAAAACTTCAGGTCGCGGTTGAGGTAATTCTTTTAAAAGTAGTAAGACTTGATCCAGATCATATTAAGAAGAAACTAAAAAAGAACCGACGTCACAAATTGTGACTGATCTCGGATTATATAGATCCCGCCGTCACCACGTGGATGGAACGGACCGGCAACCTTCCTCAGCGCCGGTTGCGATCCAGACGACCATGTACGCCGAATCGAGGAGGTCCGGTGAGCGTTCGAGGCGCTCTTTGATGTCGTCTTTCGGGTCGAGCCGGAACACCTCGGCGTCGTATTTCCCGACGTAGGTTTCGTCAAAGGTGACCGACCGAGCAGCGGCGAACAGCTCCTCACGGAGTCGTGTCGAATCGATCGCGAGCGAGTCCTTGAGCTGCTTCCCAAGGAAACCCATACCCTCTGACCACGCGTTCTTGTATTCGGTCGGTTCGAAGGGCAGCCCTCCCGATTTGAATCGAACCACGTTGGGGTACCAGGTGTTGATGTTATCAGCGAGAGCCGACCCCTCGCCGATCGCGTCGATCGCGAACGGACATCGCCAGTCACCGAGGAGATCGCGGATGTGGTCCTCGTTGGCGACGTGGTCCATTCCCCGCCAGTAGTCGAGTACCCGGAGGTCGTCGCCGAAGAGTGCAGACAGCGCATTGTAATCACTACTATCGCGGGCGACGTCCAGTGCTAGTACCTTAGGGGGTGGTGATGACGGTGATCGGTTCCCGGTCAAACGCATCCTCGACATGAGTCGGAGAGAATGGCCGGTGAACGCTCGCGGTATCGGGTGGGATCTTGCCAAGCCCACGTTTGTACCAGCGCTCGTCGAGGCCGTCTTGTCCGTAGGAGTTTCGTGCAGCCTCGACACCCGGCCACTCGAGCGCGTTGTACCGACGCCAGTCTTTTTTGATCTTGTGGAGGGTGGCGAGTCCGTCGATCTCCCGCTCCGGGTCGTACATCAAGTCATACACAACGTTGATCTCATTATCTGGGGGATTGGCGATCGCGATAATTCGGTCGCGCTCGTTAATCACCAACGACTCCATCGCCCCGATCACGTCGTGGTCGACGTCGTCCTTGTCGGCCTCCTTGATGATCGCTAAGGTATACGCCGAGTGGACACCTTCGAGCTCGCCAGCATCCTTCGGTGAGCTCGCCTCGAAGTACTGCTCCAGGTCACTGTCGACATCGATCCGATCGGGTTGCTTCTTGTTGGTGCCTGGGAGTGGAATCCGAGCGTTGTCATGGAGGAATTCGACCGGGCGGCAGTACGTCCGACGCATCTTCTTCTCGGTCCCGCTCATCGCAAACGCGACCGCCGGATACAGACAACACAGCCAGATGTTCGTGATCACCACCAAGATGTACGATTTTCCGAGCCTGTTGACCGTAATCAAGGGGGTTCTCGTTTCGAACGAGGGCCCGACAGATTCGTTGCTAAGCCGGGATGACGAACAGGCCGAGATAATCCTTGGTCACATTCTCAAGCCAGATGATGTCACCGCTAGTCGCTCGACTATAGTAGTGCGACGGCAGCTCGGAGGAACGCCATCGGGTGTCGTGCTACGCATTACCTGTACCTCTGGCTGAGAGACGTAGGATCTACTGTCTCTATCGAACGATAGGGGGATTCGCCCCCAGTTAACTGGCGTGCATGGTACTTTCGGGGTGCGATTTATCAGTCGCCATAAATTTCAAAAGCCATTCGAGGGGAGATATGGAGTGTCCGTCCTAACAGTGATCTATCGTCATCTCTCCGGGACACGTCGGTTGGATGACTACCCTCTTTCACTTTCAGTAAGGACACCGATTATTTATGCGGCTGCAGTATCAAGATTGATGTACCTGCGTATCGCAAGAACAACCAGTCCTAGTCGCTCAACTCTCATGTCCATTGACCATCCTCCTGCTGAACGACCGATTCTCCAGAAGGTTGAGAACGGTCTAAAGCGGGCAGTTAAGGATGATCCTGACCTTGACTGGCCAGATGACGGGAAAGGAACTCGCATCCGATGTCAAAAATACACTGAACAAGCAGTCGTCCATTTCACGCAAAACGATGATGGTCCAGTTCTAACTTCCTCATGGTACAAATTCGGTAAAACATATCCTGCGTCTCCTTCTGGTGCGAATTTAAGTGATGGACAGTTCCAGAGTCCAAATATTCGAAAGAGCGAAATTTTTGATGTAACTCCTGACGATATAGCCCACTTTTTCACCTATGAGGCTGACAAGCCACCACTCAATGAAAAGTATTGGTACATGTCCTCATTAGACTTCTTAGAACGATTCTACAATATCTACGCTCCTGATAGTTATCTGGAACTTTATCTCCAAAACATCGAATTACGGCGTATATTCGAAGATACTATACATGAAATCAGTAGTCTACGTGCGAGCCAAAGTGGCTCGGCTACTTCGCTCAGTGATTTTGGCAGTAGTACAGCGGTCGATTACTACAAGCGAGCAGGCAGGACTACAGCTCGTATGCAGATGGAACTGGCGACTCTTCCGGAACTGGAAGAAGCACTAGAGCCGGTCCGAGAATTTACCGATCTCGTAGAAGACGTGTTGATGGAACTCGCTAGGGTGGAACAGTCTGATTTGAAGGCTCGCCATAGGGCCACGATTGAATCACTCAAAGAGTTCTATAACACGTGGACATGGGTATATCCAGCGGCACTTATGATGCAAGAGACAGCTGAAGGCCCGAACTCTAATTGGGTTATCAGCCAAGCGGAGGAGAAACAGGAATTTCTACGTGATTCATACACTTCTAAACTTAAAAATCAACGGCGTCTCTGTGCAGAGGCAGAACTACTTCCAAGAGTACGGAATTATCCCTCTCGTGATGATGAGGTTGCATCGGCTATTAGTGGAATGATGAGAACTGTTGATCAAATGGATGAGTAAGAGGAAAAATAACCATAGTAATGACCAACTAGAGGTATTTACTGATACATCTGTTCTGTTTAACTTTGCTCTTGATGTTCAACAACATCGTGCCGATGAACTACTTGTGCACCATGAATGTATCGTCGTTGCGAGTGATACCGTAAAACGGGAGTTCGAGGGTGTGATGGAACGACGTCAGCGGATTCACACGCAATTGCTTCCGTACATCAAACGAAATGAAGTTCAGCACTTCGAGCCAGAGAACCCTGATTCACTTACCCCGAATGATTGGGGATACGTCCAGGATTTCCGAGACACACTGAGTGAGTTGAAACCGGCTGAAGCTGCTCATCGAGTACAAGAAAGAAATCGTCAACTCAAACAGGGCTACCGGGAAATCTTTGAATTTGATTCACCGTACGTTATACTTGTACAGGTACCATCTCGTGATGCTAGTCTCCTCGGAAACTTATCTGGAATTGTGCAGAACGATGCTGATGCCCGTATTCTTTGTGACGCTGTTGAGTGGAGACGAGACGGCGGTTCGGGACTTTTCCTAACTTCTGATACAGGTGATATGCTGGCAGATACTGCCGAGGATGAAAATGAATCAGAGGAGAGTTCCGAACTCCCAGATAGTTTCGTGAGCTTCCTTTCGGGTGACTCTCGGTCACTCCCTCAAAAGATCAACGACGCTATTCAACGTCGATATGATGAATGTTGCTACCTCGATATCCATTCAATAGATTCCTTCCTCGATCAATATTAGTTCTCAATGATGGTTGGCGGCTATAAACCATCGGCATAGTAGTCCCTTGTCATCCATGACCAGTGCTAGTGTTCCTCTTCATTCGGTGCGAGATTGAACTTCTCAGCAAACATCCGAAACTCCTTCGGGAGTTTCGTATCCCTCGAGCACTTATACTTCAACCAGTCCTGGGCAGTTGCTTCGGCGATGAGCTTCGCTGCTCTTCGGGCCATCCTCAGCGAGCGTTTCGGTCATCGCATCGTGAGCATCTTGCTCGTGATCGGAGAGATCCGACAGGGCGTGGCTCAAGTAGACTCCGTGTTTGTAGTTCGGATTATCTTTCCCTTCTCCTTGCGTCCCGCCGTGCATTTGACACCGTCTGCTTCGTGGACGTCCACTTTCATCCGTGACCGGCCAAGATTCACAGTATCCCCAGTTAGGTAGTATCCAGCACGACCGTCCAACCAGCTTTCCGGAGCGCCCGCGCAAGTACATACCACCCAGATGGAGCACTGGTAAGAGATTGGTTGAAACCTCAAGGATACCGTGCCGCAGTTGGCATCGGGTGGTTGGCTTGATCCACCACGTCCATCTCACTGTTGGGCGATCTGGATCAGGTTCCCGCACGTGTCGTCGAAGACGGCCATCGTGGCGCCCCCGACGGTCATCGGCTCCTGAGTGAACTCGACGCCTTGCTCGCTCAGGCGTTCGTATTCGGCCTCTACATCCTCGCATCCGAACATGGTCCAGGGGATGCCGTTGGTGACGAGCGCATCGCGGTATGCCTCGAGTTCCTCGACCACTGCTGGGTTCTCCGTGGGTTCTAGGAGCAACTCGACGCCGTCGAGCGAGTTGGGCCCAACCACGGTCAACCAGCTCGCCTCGCCTACTGGTTCGTCGGTCTTCTTCTCGAAGCCAAGGATATTTGTGTAAAACTCTATGGCTTTCTGCTGATCGTCTACGGGTACGCTTGTTACAGTGATTTCCATTTGGTTAACTCCTCTCGGTTTCCGTGTCAGTGTCGTTCTCGACCAGACGGTCCAGCCAGGCTGCTGCCGCCTTGGTACGTATCGTGGTGCTTCTCCACCATCCGAGAAACGATCGGTGATCTATTAACAGTAACAGATCAAACTGAGTACGTCAGTTTCTGGTCGCCAATCAGGACGGCTAATTATTCCTGGAGCTTTTCGCGTTGATCAACAAACCACTCTTTTCTGGGCTCAGCCCCACGTCCAGTCGAGAGTTCGATGCCTTCACGACACCATTCCTTCGCCGATTCGATGTCATCGAGGGTCCAGCAGATCTCGACGAGGTCGCGAAGTCCGATGAACACACACTGAGCGAGATCGTCGTCTTTGAATATCTCTCTCGCTGCTTCGAACCGCTCTCTAGCGGTTATGAGATCACCTTCCGACCGTTCGATGCGAGCGATATCACATAGTGAATGAGCTTTTCTGTGTCGTCGACCTTTCTCTTCATTGACTTCAAGTGCCATTTCATGATAACGCTTCGCGGTAGAGAGATCGTCCCGTTCAGCTGCGATTATTCCGAGATTTGTGAAACTCCTGGCAATTCCATACCCATCATCTACTTCTTGGTGTATCGAGAGAGCACTTTCGTGATAGGCTTCGGCTTTATCAAGTGCTCCTCGTTTGAACGCGACAACACCGAGATTACCGAGACTTCGGGCACGACCTGGTTGATCACCGATCTCCCGTTTGATAGCGATCGCCTCTCGATGATATTGTTCGGCAACCGATAAATTATCACGTTCTGAGGCAACGACACCGAGATTACCGAGCGTTTTGGCTCCACCATGTCGATCGCCGCTGTCGCGTCTGACAGCAAGTGCCCGTTCGAGATACTCACGTGCTTCGTCGTATCTCTCCCGGCGTAGTGCAACTAGCCCTCTATTGCTGAGACTCTCCGCTTTGTTGAAATTCTCATTTGAGCCGTGTTGTGTCGAGAGCCACGCTTCGTTAAACACTTTGGTGCTTTCTAAGTTCTCTCGCTCTGTGGAGACCATTCGAGGGGTGCTCAGTGTTCTCGTTTCGTCGTGATGCCCCTCTATTTGTCTGTGTTTAGATAATGCCGTTTCATGATACTCTTCTGCTTCATCGAAGTATCCCCTTTCTGCAGCGATGAGTCCAAGTCCACTGAGACACCGTGCCTGTCCACGCTTGTTGTCGATCGACCGCTGGACCGACAGCGCCTCTTCATACCGTTCTTTGGCGGCACTCAAGTCTCCTTGTTGATATATAACAACGCCAAGATTGGTGATGCTCCGTGCTCGATCGATCGGTATATCGAGCTTTTCCTGTATCGTGAGTGATTTTTCGTACCACTCTTCGGCTGCTTCTAGATCCCCTTTGAGCTGTGCGACAACGCCACGCTTGCCAAATATCCTTGCCCGTCTCCGTTCTGCTTCCGAGAGTTCGTCCGTCGCTCCGGTAATTATCTCTTCTGCACAGTCGAATTCGGCGCGTGCGGCTTCGAATGCGCCCCGGTCGAGATGGATATTTCCACGGCTGATATACCATCGAACCGAGCCGAGCACCGAACATTGTTTCGGAAGCGTGACTCGCCACATTTTCGGCGTGCCATACAGGGTTCCAAGTGGTGGATGTGATCGCCCAATCGTAGCTATCTGTTCGAGATATCGGTCTGCACTCACCTCTGGTGATGATTCGATTCCTTCGAACAGTTCGGAGTCGGAGCGTTCCCATCGACGAATCTGCTCGCGACGCTCGGGGCTATCGATCACTCGAAAGAGCGCTTCGATCGACCGTTCGAATCGATCACTCGCGATCCGCTCGCCGGCTTCTTCGAGAGTTCGTTCGAGATACAACGACGACCAGAGTTGATGGGGTGTTCGATACGACTGCCCCTCTGTTTCTAAGGCGATTCCTTCGAGAAACGAGAGCGTATTATCGATGGTCCGATGATCATCTCTGTCCTGTGCCAGTGCGTGAACCAGAGCTGAATCGACAGGTAATCCAGCTGCGTTTAGAACGTTCACCATCACTGCGACCGTCTGTGGTAGATCACGTCCGTCGGCGAACTCTCTGATCCGTTCGTATGCCTGGATCACGTCGGAATGGAGTGCAGAAACCGGTCGGTCGGTGTCGATCGATGGGCCCGTGAGCCGATAGGCGACGACGAGGGGCCCACCGATATCGGCGTCCTGAATCTCTGTGTGGAGTTGCGATGGGGTTCGGTTGACCGGCCGCTCGGTCAACGATTCGAATTTATCAATCGCTCGTTGACATTCTCGTTCATCGAACGGTGGTATCTCTACCACACTGAGCTCGTGTCGATGTTGTTCAAAGGTCGCGTGTCGTCCGATGTCCGATGCGGCCTCCCACTCGCCGTATCGAGCATCGAAGAGAAAGGTAACGTTGTCGCTGTCGTTAACTGCGGCCAGTACCTCGAAGATGGTACTCGCACTTCCACTCGTTGCATCCTCCACCACAACGAGTACGGGTTCGGTTTCTGATCGAATGGACTTTAGCAGCGTTGCTGGTGTTTCGAACGACGTCGTCGTTGTACTGCTCCGATAGTAAACGCTACCGGTTTCCTCGTCTTCGTACCATCGACAGGCGACCTGTTTACACGTCGTACTTTTTCCGGTTCCTCCCTCACCAAGCACGACGATGTGTTCACCACTCGACAGGCGACCGTACACATCCTCTGCGATCGTGCGATCGTCGTCAGTGTCCGATGGTCGTCTTCTGGTCAATGCATATCCCGCACTGACATCAGCGAGGGTGAATCCGGTCCGCCACGCTTTTTCTGGATCTCCCGGCTCGGTACGTTCGAAGTATAACTGATCCAGGCGGACGAATCCGGCATTGCCCAGCGAAGTGATTCGGTGTCGCCGCAGATCTCGTTCGATTTCTTTGAGTCTATTCATGATTGATTCGGCAGCAGTTGATAGGTCGATAGCCGTCTCCATCGTGAATTGTTCTGCCAGCTCAGTTCCAGCGATTCGCTCAGTGAACTCTCGAATGATACATCTAAATGCGTCCGTAACCGCCGTTTCCACGGCATTCCGCACGGATGGATTCGAGTCGTAATCGACCGGCAGTCCTGCACCGATGCCGGTCGATATTCGCACAATTGCTTCGGTTTCGGTTTCGAATCTAACCGTTCGACTACCCATCGCTTCGGCGATTGCCGTCCAGTCGATGTCGTCGGTTGCGAGATCAATTCTAGCGTCCTCCTCAAACGAATCTTCGATGTTTTTCTTTAAAACATTGGTGAAAATTGTTGTAAATTCACTTACATCATTGGAATATTTTTTCTCTAGAAGGGCTTTTCGGACCCTATCTAGCCCAATCCCACCACCGCATGCGAGTCCAGTCGCAACGAGGTTTATCCCGATCGACTCGATCATCTATTGGTATATCATTGAGTGTTGAAAATAAGTATTTTACTATTAAATTTATTTATCTATATTATATTGATACGAAAATATATGTGGTTGATACAGTCAGTGCTGTACTGGCCACTAACAACTCTCGATAGCTCTGGGTTTGAAAATGTCATCCTGTCGGATTCACTCATTCGATCGTCACTCGGCCATCCGTCGCACTCCAGAAGCGATCACACACCGTTTTGAACTCTCGGATCGACACCCATATCGTGAACGTCCGCACTCATAGTAGATGCCCTCGTATGCCACGCTCTCGCTGTCGAGGACGGTTCTGACGATACCAGAGTGTCGGAGTGACCGAATTGATGGACAAGAACAGCCTCTCAAACAGTCGATCGCAAATCTTCTCGATGACATGAATCACCTCCAAATCTTGCAACCACCGGTCACCGTTGTGATCGACATCACGACCTAGCCGTACCACGCTGAAGCAGATTTTCCTAGTGAGGTCTGTGGCATCGATGACTCTGAAGAGCGAGTCTACAAGTTCGCCACACTGTCACTGGTTGGCAAGAATATGCCGATCGTGCCCGGCGTCGGGCCGGTGATCGAGAGTTCTGCGTGGGATGAGAATGTCCCCCATCAGTACCATCGCAACGTCCGACGGTGGTGCGACGCTACTCTGACTAGACAGGCAATCGAGACGAACAGATGCGACAGCCAGTGCTTTACTCGTCCGGATCGGTCCAGTCCTGCTCGAAATCCTCGAGATCGTGTTCGAGTCGTTCGATGTGCGTTTCGAGGTCGTCGACGCTCATCAGAGCGAGCCGAAGGAACTCTTCGTCGCGGTCGGGCATGAGCGGAAGCCGACTCTCCGAGTCAGTCTCACAGTCGCTCTGCTGGGCTTGTTTGCGGACCAGTTCGTCACGCGCTGCACGGAGTTCTCGTTGAAGTAGTTCAGCCTCATCCATAGTCTGTTCTCACGCTACCAGCATCGCAGCCCGCTACGGCCAGAGAGGGCGGTCGCGCGAACCACTCACTGGTAGCGTGAATATCTGTCAATCACGAGCCACTGCATATCCCACACATGTCACTGTTCGATATTAGTGTTGCCGGAGGTATGTGAGCGACATACATGCGGAAGAAGATCCATCAGTACCCCCGCGAAGACGCCCCTATTAATCGGGGTTGGTAGTCGATAATGATGTATATCTTCAGATCTGTCTCCTCGTGAAGATCCAGTCAATTACATACCGACCGAGAAGTTTCAACCCGACGAACGAGTGACGACATAGGCCGTTGATCGTCGGACTGGCGAGATACGGTGAACGATTCTCCCACCAGGGATCATCTGTGGTCTGCTGTCGCAGCTGGTGAACAGCTCGAATGCTGTCGACAGTGCATACCGGCAGCGATCCAGATGCGGCCAATGAGCTTTAGCTGGCCGTACGCAACGTCCTACGAATCGGCATCGCCTACCTCCGTGTCCTCTTCATTTTCCTGCTCGTACAGAGCGACGGCCTCCGCCGACAGCCGGTAGCGGTACGCAGCAGCTCGGAAAATGATCTTGCCGTAGTCATCACGGACATCCACATCGTTATGCTTGTCGATGGCGTCGATGGCCTTGTTCAGTTTCTCAACCTGATCTCCTTTCCGAAGGAACTGCTCGACAGCCTCCGGCGTGATGTCGAACTCGTCGGCGACAACAGTTTGTACCGTGACGCCGGCGCCGTCTGCAACAGCCGGAACGTCGCTCTCGTCTGCCAGATTATCGTCCTGGATGTGGGCAATAAGACGCTCAATGTCAGTTGCGGCCGTTTCGTCAACCTCGCCGTTGATGATCGTGTCTCGGCGTTCGCTGATCACGTACCAAGATGGACCGGCCGGCGTCGTGGTTTCGATCATGTCAATCTCTTTGAGATGGCTGAGAGATGTGCCGATGTTGTAGTCTAAGTCGAGGTCAAGCTCCTCCTCTAGGTCTGTTCGTTTGACGCCATCGTGTTTTGGTCCGATACCAGCGTTCCACAGCGCGTGGGCGATCGTTACTTGTTCGTCAATACTGTTCGTCCGCGATTTCTCAGTGCGGACGTATCGTTCGAGGTCTGTGTTGGTCATGAAGTCGTGTCTGATGCGTTCAGCAGTACGCCCCGTTCCACCGAAGCAATTATGTGGATATCCCGTGATGAACTGAGTGACGTTCCATAAGATTACACATTGCTTGGCTGTCGGGGGACGACCACTGCCCGTCCCAGCGGGCAGCGGTCTGCAATTCTGTAGTCTGCGTGCCAGTTGTAGTTAGGTTCGTTACAGCATCTTACTGACTACTAGCCGGAGAGCAGTTATAAAGCATAAATACTACTCGAAGATTCTACCCCATCTCCTACAGTATAGCACATCTTGACCTTTCTAGCCAGCACGAGGTGTGTTAGCAATAGTTAACTATTGCCAATTCTTCACCAAGAATCAATGGGACTTGATCGGACACAGCAAATACACGTTGCCCCACAGGGATATGAGACCGAGCGCATCTACAAGCCGCCGATCGAGAACAACGCTGACAAAGTAGTGCTGCTCCTTCACGAAGAGAAATCTGAAAACGGAGATGAGTGCCAGACAAGGGTGGAAGAAGCACTCGCTGAGGAAGAAATTCCCTTCGAATATAAAGAATGCGATATTTTTGATATGTATGGTGCGCTCTGGGCGATTGCAGAGATTGTTGACGAGCATATCGATGATGAGATCTTTGTAAATCTATCTACAGGCAGTAAAATCACTGCTATCAGTGGAATGATTGCGTGCATGGGGACGGGAGCGAAACCCTACTATGTAAAGGCAGAGGAGTACAGTGGTGAAACGGTTAGCAAGGGTGTAGACGATACGGTTACTCTATCGGCATATCCGATCGGCCTGCCGGACCAGCAGTACCTTGAGGTCATGGAGTACATTCAACAGGCGGAGGATAAGGTCACGAAGGGGGACATCGTCGAATTCGTGCAGGACGCTGAGTTCCCGCTGCTTTCGAAGTATGACCGGCAAGAACTGAAAAATATGTACAAGCCGGTGGATCGAGAGATCCTTCGGCCGCTCCGAGACCGCGGCTACATCAAGGAGCAGCGACGAGGCCAGGAGAAACGAATCTGGCTTGCAGAAGATGGCGAAAAAACGCTCAAAATTTTCCAATACCTCCTCGAATAGAACTATTTGTTAGTCAAGGGGACGCTCTCAGGACGAGCCCTTTAGCAGAAAATCTTCGTACGTGAACAAGGGATGAGCAGGTATATCTTCGTTAGAGGTGTGATTCTTCTACGATCGAACTGATTCTATCTAAGGCACCAGGTACATCCAATAGTTTAGACGCATAATTTGCATTTAGGAGTTCGTTGGTGAGGTAGCGATCGTGCTTGTCGACGATTTTGTTTTCCACACATTCTGCTAGCTGGGCAGACTCAGACGGCTCTGTAACCGCTATTTGCTGAAGTTCTTCGAATACTTTCTCTGGGTGGCAGTCCCGGATTTGGAGCGTCATGCCGGTTTTTGAGACCTGAAACCCTATCTGTGTGAGAAGTACATGTATCGTATTCACGATACGATCTCCTGTCCAAAGGAAAAGTACTGTGTGGTTTCCTTGTGGAACGATAGTTCGCTCCGCTAAATTGAGCCTGTCAAAGTGGATTCTACCCTCTTCAAGCAGGCCTATACCTTCGGAATCTAAGTATCTTGGAATATCCGTTTCAGTGTATACCGAGTACATTTTCTCTCGGACGCGAGTGTGAAGAATGGGACCTTCTCCTCCAAATAGCGGAACTTGGCCCCCGGGTGCCTGTCGTAGGAACACAATTTGCTTGGCTTCGTCAACTGACTCCACTTCCCAGCGTTGTCCACCAAAGATGAGAAGCCTGCCTTCCATCAAGGGGCTAGTAACTGGAAGCGTCCCAATTGTTTTCTCATCAGCAACAAGCCGATATTCGTCCGGGCTCCAAAATGCGGCATAAAAATCATAGTGCCGAGTGAGCTTCTCTCCAGCTAATCCCATGATAAGATCCCCGTCACCCGCTTGGCTGATGAGTTCCTCGTTTCCGAGTGCCTGCAAAAGAGACGTAAACTGAGTGGTTGAAATGTTGGCAAAGGGACCTCTCTTGCAGAGAGTGTGGTAGGCAGTGTCTGCTTTGATCCCGCCATACTCAGCGATGAGAGAGAGGAGCTGTTGAATCAATGTCGAGAGTTCAAGCGCATCAAGGTTCGGTGGCTCATACCAGTTTTCGAGCAATAAGTCAACCATCGCGATTGTCTGAACAAGCTCTGGTCGTAGCGTGTCCTGAAGAGACGTTGATTCACCGATCTCTGGCTCTTGAATATAGACACGCAGGATCGCGGGGGCATCATTCCGCCCTGATCGGCCCAGTCGTTGTCGTAGACTGGATACCGATGGTGGGGAGCCAACTTGACTAATACTGTCCATCCAGCCGATATCGATACCTAATTCGAGCGTAGTCGTGCAGACAACAGTCGCGGGTGAGCTTTCTGTTTTCAGAGTTCGTTCGCTGGCCTCTCTAATCTCTTTAGAAAGACTTCCATGGTGAGCATGGAACTCGTTCGGGACACCTCTTTCCTCTGAAAGTCGCTTCAACAGATCCGTATAGAGCTCAACGTTGCTTCGACTATTCGCAAAAACGAGGTTGTCCTGTCCACGAAGATGTGTAAAAATATGTTCAGCAATATCAACGACTGTTCCTGATGGGTCATCACTGTCTCCATCTTCATCTCTATCGTTGCGATTCTCATATCCCTTCACTAAGAGTTTGAGCTCCTGACGGGAGTCGTCTGATTCGATGATTTCAACCTCACCTCCAGAGCCAGGACGCAGAAACTCTGCGGTCATATCAGGATCACCTATCGTTGCAGAAAGTGCAATGCGTGGAATCTGCTCGTCTTTCGCCTTTTCCATGCGATGAAGAAGAGATTGTAATTGTTTGCCTCGAGGCGTTCCAATGAACGAATGTACTTCATCAACAACGATATACGAGACGTTCTGTAAGGCTTGATGGAACATCGCTGGCCGACGGAGTAACAAGGCCTCAACAGACTCGGGCGTGATGAGAAGAAGGCCATCTGGATCATCGAGCGCCTTCCGTTTCTTACTTGAGGAAACATCCCCGTGCCGTCGATGGACCGGTATATCGCAAGCGTCACAAAGGTGTTGAAGCCGCTCATATTGGTCATTGATGAGTGCCTTCAATGGAGAGACATACACCACGTCAAACCCAGAACTAGGGCTGTGAGATGTTTCTCGTTGGGCAGTAATCCGTGAGAGGATAGGAAGAAAGGCGGCCTCAGTCTTTCCTGATGCCGTGGGTGCCGAAAGGATAACATCCGAATCGCCTTCTACAACCGTGGGAATAGCTTGCTCTTGAATCGAACGGAGCGTGTCCCATTCTTGGTTCCAAACCCATCGTTGAATGTCCTCGTGAAGAAGTTCGAAGGATGCCGTCCGTGAAGCAGCCTCTTCACCGTCGCTACAGTTCGAAGTTGGCAAGATCATCCTCCTCATCGCTCCCAGTGGACTCGGTTTCTTCGCTTTGGGTGGTTTGGCCAACATCTGATGCAATGTCGATGTCTCCGATCAGTTCTTCCCAGGAGACACGGGGATTCTGCTCAAGGATGGAAAGGAAACCGAGGAATTCCTTGATTGTGTTTCGAGGAGTTTGGAAATACGCGGCACCTACCTGTTCATTGCAATGTCGCATGAAAGCTTCCAGTGCTTCGTCTGGGACGACATAGTTCTCAGGGTTTCCGCCAGCGTGAACGTGTCGAAGCTTCTGGAGAAGGACAAACATATCCTCCTGTGTTAGACTGGAGAGACGGATAACTGGACCACTCATATCTACAAGTTCATCTGAGGCGAAGGTGCTCTCAGACAGTCTGGACTTCAACGCTTCGTAGCTGTACAGCCCTCGTTTTGAATCAGTGAGGAACTTTGGCGTTCCTGCAAAGAGAAACCCCAAACCGACTGTTTGGCCTTGCAACCCATCATTCACGATGGACAGGAGCTTTTCATAGTTGCTTTGGCGGGCACCGCCATGAGAGAGTTTGTAGAGATTCACCATCTCGTCGAGATTAACCAAGAGTCCTTCGTAGCCCGCCAAGGTGACGAACCGAGCCATGAGTTTCGTCATTTCGTACCAGTTCGAATCGTCAATGATGGGGACCCGTGTATCGAGTTCCTTTCGTGCTTCTGTTTTCGTGCCGTATTCCCCACGTAACCATCGCAGAGCTGCGTGTTGAAGTTCGTCATCGTTGTTTTGATACCCGTCCCAATACAGTGCGATGACATCTGTGAACGCATAGCCTGCTACGAGTTCGGATAGTTCGTGGAGACGGTCTCGGATAATCTCTTCTGTGGGGATGTCTTGGGTGGTGGCCTCACGGTTAGCCTCCGCAATGAATCGCTCAACGATACTACGGAGAGCTCCTCCATCGGGCGTTGCACGCGTAGACAGATTCCGGGCCAGTTGTTGGTAGAGGGCACGACCATGCCCCGAGGTTGAGCGCAGTCGACGATCGGGCGTCAGGTCCGCGTGGGCGGTGACAAGTCGCTTTTCTAGAGCAATAGTTCGCATAAGGTTAAGAAAGAATGTTTTGCCGGATCCGTATTCTCCGATGATGAAGCGAACCGCAGATCCCCCATCAGCAATTCGGTCTATGTCGTCTGTTATGGCCTTTGTCTCGTGGGCACGGCCTACTTGGATATGTTGGAGCCCACGACGAGGTACGAGGCCAGCTTGGAGCGATTGTAGAATTGGATCACGGTCTCGGGAGCGAATCGTTGTTGACTCAATGGTGGGTGCTGAGTTGTTGTTTTCACTCATTATAGGATCTTACTGGATGCTTCTTGATTGACTATCATTTCATCTGTTCCTTCAATGAGTGGGGTTTCGACCTGTTCGAATGCATAATCGTTAATCACTTCGATTGCGGCATCGGGGAACAATCCTCTTTCTTGAGCCAATGCTTCAACGTCTTCTCGGTCCCAGTGAGGCTTCTGTGAGAGTTCGGTGAGAAATTGCCGATGGTCTTCATCCAAGCCCTCTGTTTTGGTTTGATCTGAACCAGGTGTCGGGTCCGGTACGTGTGATTTCGGTTGTTCATCATCTTCCTCTTCGAAGATATCCTCGAGAAATTCACTGACCTCTTGACTCTCCTTAAGTGTCCTGTTCACCTGTTCCTGATCTAATTCTATGTCTGAGACCGGGATTTCCTCTGTTGTACTGCGGTCCGGAATCTCATATTCGTCGGTGGAGGGCTCCGATGTTCGGACTGTCACAGGTTCATCATCAGAAGTTGTTTGGAGCTGATGCAGATGTTTGTGAACCATGTTTTCGTCTAACCCTAGCATTGGATAGATTTTTGATAATTCCTGTATTTCCTTCGCATCAATATTCCCGTCAGAGCATGCTAAGGCCGTTAGAAAGTTAGCAATCTGGGGTTTTTGATCGTCCGGGAGATCTTCAGCCCGTTGGCGAACACCGTGCAGGGTGGGTGAATCGAGGAGGAGCCATCGACGGTGTGCTTCAAGTCGTGCTTGACCGGCCTCGTTAAGTTCAAGAAAAGATCCGAGATTCTCTGCGAGATACTCAGTTTGCTCAGGTGCCACTTCATCGTTAGCCAAGACGATTTTGACGGCGAGTTTTTGGATTAATCTGATACCCTCAGAAACACCAGAGTCATCAGCACTTGCTTTAGAGGAGAGATGATACAAGACTGCAGGATCTTCCCAACCACGTGGAGGTGCACCAAATCGAACGTCGGGTTCAATACCAAATCCAAGCTTTCCAAGTAATTTAGCGAGCCGACGGAGGTCACGTTTTCGAACCTTCTGACCCGCTTCTATAGACCAATGCTCAAAAAGGGAATCAAGCTTTGTTTTGGCCATATCTGACGTGTCTAGTTCGTTTTGGACTGTCTGGAGAAGTTCGGTCAACCGATCGGTTTGTTGTTGTTCAAGGACTGGCTTTGGGAGGAGAGACAGTGCCTCAAGTGACTCCCGATCGTGGGATTTCCCAACAAATCTGGAATAAGAGTCTAACTCTTCACAACATTCAGTCGCTAACTCTTGCAGCTTCCGTTGAGGGGCTGAGAGTGCTGAAATATCTGGTAGGTCGTCGATTTCGATCTCTTCTTGTTGGGGTAATGACCGGCTAGCAGGTCCATAGCTAACTGTGAGCGTGGTCTGGTTGGATTCCCTAGATAATCCGCCCTCGAAGCGTTCTTCATATCGGGTCAAAAAGAGCTCCTTAAACTCGTCCTCACAGCGTTTTGCTGGCGTCCGAAAGTGAGTGTCTGGAGCTTGTCGAAGCCACTCATACGCTAACTCGGAATCAATTAGGTTCTTGTTAGCTATTTGACGACCGATTTTTACTCGTAATCCCAGAGGAATCTCTCCTCGTTGGCTTATTTGGGACGTTGATGTAAGAGAGTCAAGATCATATTGAGCACGCACTGCGTCTAGAAACCGAGTTGCATAGCCTGGGAAAGAACTTTCCTCAGCGTATACCTTGAGTAGTTCTTCAACTTCATTGAGAAGATGCGGGATTTCGGAACGAGCCTTACTCGAATATTGAGCATCAAAGAGCACCCGTCGTTCTATACCATAGAAGAAGAGAAACACGTAACCGATATCAATGGTGGGATCCCGTCGGCCGCTTGCCAGCCACTCAAGATACGTGGCTCGACATCCCGAATCAATATCAGAATATGACGGCCAATACGACATCCGGACACCATCAGGATCTGAGCGAGTAGGATCAATCTTAAGAGATGGGTTGATTAAACAGGCATCAGCCCCATCATATTTTTCAATGGCTCTCACATCCGTTCCGACATAGATCATCCCATCAGAGATGTTGTATCCGTTAATCGTGACCTCTTTTCCAGGAGGAACCCAAGCATTCGTTGATTGTTCGTGTAGCTCCTCGTTGCTGAGTTGAGAATCTCCGTTAACCCCCTCGATGCTGACGGAAAGCTCCATTGTTGGTTGATTCGTTTTACCTCTTTGTTGATGTTCTGATGACCTTGAAGAGTCCTTTACATCGATATCATTAGTGGACACTGGCTCTTGGGTGTATTTCTCGAAGAAGTCATCCCCGTCCATCAGAAGATATCTCATTCCTTCGATGACACCAAGAATCCCTGGGATCAATGTCCAACAGAACAGGAGGTAGATGATGCCTAGGCCATACGAACGGAGATAGAAGCGGTGAGCTCCAAATGATCCCAGGAAAATTGCGAGTAGGGCCGCGACAGTTTTCGATTTCGATGTCAACTTTCAGATCCCCCGAAATGAACTGATTGATGAACAAAGAACCATGCTAATATCATGTATTCCTTGACAGTCAGCGTCCTTATAATCATTGTTATTATTCAAAGAAAGATAGGTATCAATTTTCCTCTTGAGATAGGGGGTGTCATAGAATAATTTCCATGCAAGGAAGCGGGATGAAGGTAGAGAGGTATGAGTTCAGCCAGGAAGCTGCCATTAGGCAGATTCATCGCAGGGCCGAAGACAAACCAGTCACAGCGGACGTTATCAGGTAGATCTGCTCTCGAAGTATCCAATCATACTTCTCGAACGCCAGCACATGCGGTTCTCGAGTACATCATCAAGAATAAGCTGATCACAAAGCGTGATCTCATCGACCTCGGTACGACGAACAGTCGCCCATTTATTGCACACAATAACGATGCGTCCGTACAGAATCCGCACAGAGGGCATACTAGCGGTTGGACACACAGATTATCGATCGCTACGTATGACCTGGTCACAAGTATATCGACGTGGAAAAGCATTCAAAATATTACCACGTCTCAGCGACCGAGCGTGGAGAGCAGACGCACTAGTCATTTCGGTATCTATGGCACCACGAAGAGATATCTCCACTTGGCAGGAGAGACGGTACAACGTAACCACCACGAACGACTACTTCGAGCGTGATGGATCAGATATCCCTACAGTGGAAGGCTGAGACAGTAGTTCTCGACCTCCGGGGCAAGCGAGATAACGCGTTCGCGTCGTTTGAGTTCGTCTCTACGTGTTTCGATTCGCTCTTCAAGTTGTTCGAGACGAGCACGTTGGCCCTCGATCGCGATGTCCATGTCCGAGCCTGCCTCGGCCTTGCGCTCATATTCTTCGATGAACGACTCGATTCGCTCCCGTTCGGCCTGCGCATACTCCTCGATATTCTCAAGTTCGTGGGCAGTTTCCTTGCACCGTTTGGCACTAAGATCGGCTTTGATCTCGTTCACCCGGGCGCTCACGTAGCGATCAGCGATTGCTCGCAGGTCATCGTCGGCATCAAGCACGGTCTGAAGCTGGTCCACATCGGGCTTTGCAGCGATCGTTTCGCCCTCAACGACGCGTTCACCAAGGGACTGTTGGGCGTCCTCTTGCTCGACATCCACGAACACAGGAATCATCTCTTCTCTGATTATTTCGCCAGTTCCATCCTCGAAGACGACGCCATAGTTGTAGGTGATGCCCGGCGTGTTGATGAATGGAAGTAGCTTGAGCCCGACCTGTCCACGCTCGTCCTCCAACACACGTACCATGAGCCGCTGGAGAACGTCTGTATCGGGAGCGAGGTACGTGATGTCCTCGTGCTCCATCGCGAAGTGTCGGTCGAACGTGAACGGGCCGAACGACGCGTCAATACCGGGCGGACGGAGTCCTTCCGGCAGCTCGGCCTGATAGAGATTTGTGCCCCGCTTCTCGAACGTGCCGTCGAAGGCCTCAACCGCCTGTTCGAAGAACTCCCGGATATCGCCCGCACTTCCGTAGACATCTTCAGAGTCGTCGACGACAGCCTGTATCTGGCGGCGGCTCTCAGCATCGAAGGTACTGGTATCGACGAGGCTGCGCTCGTACCACTCTTCGAGCGTGCGCTGGCGTTCGTCGATCAGGTCCTCAAGTTCTTCCGTGGTCACGCCTGGTGGCTCGTCACTCTGGATCGACTCCATAATAAGCGAGTCCACGTCGACATCGTCGAGCATCCCCAGCACGTCGGCGGTGTTTCCAAGCTTCGAACGAATCTCCTCGACCTTGTTCTGGAGTAGTTCGAAGATTTCGCTCTCACGAGTATCGTCGAACAGGAAATTCCAGACCTTGACCTCCTTGTCTTGTCCGTAGCGGTGGATCCGTCCGATCCGCTGCTCGAGGCGGTTCGGATTCCACGGCAACTCATAGTTCGCCATGATGTGGCAACTGTGTTGGAGGTCGATACCCTCGCTGGCCGCATCAGTCGCAAACAGCAGTCGGGACTGGCCGTGGTTGAACTCCTCCTCGATTCGGGCGCGTTCTTCCGTATCGATGTCACCGTGGATCACGAGGATTTCGTCGGCCCACGGTTCGTCCTGTACGAACTCGAGGAGATAGTCGAGCGTGTCTCGGTACTCCGTGAAGAGAAGAAGCTTCTCCCCCGGCTGTTCTTCGAGAAGTTCCGTTATGAACCGGCGTACCTTCTGGGCTTTCGAGTCGACGGGGAGATTCTCGGCAAGCGAAACGAGATCATGGAGGGTCTCGATCTCTTCTTGGAGCTCATCGTCATCGCTTGTAATGGTCAGTCCAGCAATCTCATCCTCTACGTCCTGCTTGGTGTCCTCATCGAGATCCTCACCGTCGAGATACGCTTCTGCTTGCGGAGAGAGCTCATCCGTCGCAGTTTCGGTCTCTAACAGCTCATTCAGACGGCGGCGAAGCGTGGCGTGGATCGCTCCGACGCTACTCACCAGCCGCTTTTGCATGAGCGCCATTGCGAAGCCGACCGCAGGCTCATTCAACGTCTCCGACCGGTTGTAGACGGTCTTGACGTACTCCGTGACGGCAGAATAGAAGTGGCGCTCGTCATGTGTCATCGTGACGGACACGGAGTTGACCTCCCGGTCGGGGAACACTCGTTCCCCGTTATCGTCGTAGATCCCCTCTTTTCCCCGTCTGATCATTACCTGGTCGACCGTCTCTCGTGTGAGGTCGCGGTTCTCGGCCACGAGAAACGGATCGATGTATTCAACGAGTGAATGAAACGCCTCGCCCTTTCCGTCATGAGGCGTCGCGCTGAGGAGCAGCAGAGAGTCAGAATTGTTAGCCACGGTCTCGACTGTGTGTGCTGTCTTGCTCGGCGAATCGCCACGTTTAGCTGCTTTGTGAGCCTCATCAACGACAACGACATCCCAGAACACGTCGCTGAGCGCGGGTCGAAACTCGTCTTGCCGAAGGAAGGCCATGCTGGTAACCAATCGTAGCTGGCCTTGATCCCAGATATTCCCCGCCTCGCCGAGCCGCCGGCGCTCACCCTCGACCCACGTCCGATCGGCGACGGTGAGATCGACGTCGAAGAAGCGATCCATGTCTCGCACCCACTTCTTCTGCAGGTGAGCGGGAACGACGAAGAGAACGCGATCAGCGCGATTCCGCGCGGAGAGTTCCTTGAGAATCAGGCCTGCCTCGATAGTCTTCCCAAGTCCCACATCGTCACCGATGAGGGCGCGTTGTCGGAGCTTCTGCATCACCCAGTTCACACAATCGAGCTGGTACGGCTCCAATCGAACGAGCGAGTTCGAGATGCTCAGCAGCTGGCCCTGTTCGTGGGCGAGTTTGAGCTTTGTAGCCTGTGTATGAAGATCGAACCACTGGGCCGACACAGCGTCGTGTCTCGGATGAAGGCCATCGAGCTGTTGATTCGATAATCTCTCGATCGGATTATGATGTGGTTCGACGGTAACGTCGTCGAGACAGACCGTTTTGACGCCCTCTCCGTCTATGTAGGCACGAAGATATTCGATATCGCCGACAGTCCGAGTCCGGATAACCTCTGCAGACGCGCCGTTGAGAACTACCCGTTGGCCTGGTGAAAAGCATGTAGCATCCGTCATCGATCGATATATCTATCAATGCGAGATGGCTTCTTCAATATTGTTGGTCTGTCCATATGGTGATTGATCTTCCAGTCTGCGTTCAGCCCTTCGTAATGCTAATGAAGTTCAGCACGAACTCTTGTGGTAACAGTCCGCTGTGGTAGAAGCGAGCATCATCGCGACCGCGCTTTCTGAAGTACTTAAGCGGACTAGTAAGGATGCTGACGTTGGCGTCCAGATACCCAAGCCGAGTGCTTGCATCGAGTAACACCCCCGGATTGTCCTCATCCATGTCTTCGCCGGCAATCCATCGCCGTCCCGAGTCCGTTGCTTCTGCCGGTCGATCGATCCGCTCTGGCGTGAACTGCTGAGGCAGCAGGACGAACCCGTGGTCGGTTAGGATGTACGCTTGATCCCACTCGCCCTGTTCGAGTTTTTCCCCGATGAAGTCGGCAAGGCTCTCGACGCGTCGAGCAAGCAATTCCTCGATGTCGCTGAGTCCCTTCTCCCCCATGTCGTCGATGTCGTTTTCGTAGTAGGCCACACGGGGGGACTGCCAACCGTCGTCTTCCTCACGGGTAACCGTCCAGCCGTCGCTATCCAGCAACGACCCACGCCGATTCGACGTGACGTGACGATTGTTCCGGAGCGGCTGTAGGTCACCGTTGACGAGCGAGATATCGAACATCTGGACTTCGCCCGGCGTGAGTGCGGCCTTTCCGAATTTCGTCGACGAAGGGAGCGTGCCGAGCCAGACGCTCTCCTCGATTGCAAACTCAGGCGCATCAGCTGGCAAGGTTGCGATATGTTCGCGCAGTTGGTCCACGAGTCGGCGAGCAAGATCGAATCGGAGTGCGTCGATGACAAACAGCGCAACGGACTGGCCGCTTTCGAGCCCAGTGGATTCCTTGGTGAAGAACTGATAGGTGTGGTCTTCGTTGACAAACGGAGCACCAGCCTCAACGGTCTCGGCGACGAGGTCACCGAGGTCTTCGAGATACTTGACGTACTCCGACTGAAGGTGAGTACGGAGATCGGCGAGGGTCTCTGTCGCCGGGTGGGCATCGGGAAGGTTTGTCTCGGGTTCGCCGGAAACGACGAGATTGAGCACAGCGTTGTCGATCTGCCACGTTCCATCGTCCTCGTCGGCATAGAGGGAGACGATGTCGTCGGTTGCACGCTCGTTCCACGTGTCGAACCGGTGGGCGAGGCGAGCAATCTCGGTGGCCTGCTCCCACGTCTGTGTCCACGCGTTGTCGGGGCCGTATGCACCCCGGTACTCGCTATGGTAACCCTCCCTCCCGCGAAGTGCCTCGCATCGCTCGTCAGCCCGGTCAAGGCACGGTTCGTACTCGCCAGCCTCGAAGGACGCATGCCACTCCTCCCAGAGTCGTCGTTCGAGTGCGGCGTCGACGAGACAATCTACGAGCTGCCACGGGTTGTCCAACTCTCGAACGACGTCGGGCCACAGCTCTTCGCCGAGGTATTGGTCGGCGATAACGCCGGAAGTAGCTGTGTTGTTCAGTACAGACTTGAGTTCCGGGAGATCGTGGGCCCCAGCCGTCTCAGCGCGGAACCCGCTGGGAAACAGGTCGGGAGCAGCTCCAGCGTGAATGAGCCACTCAGCGACGGCCCAGCGACGGGTCTGTGTAACAATATCTGTCGGCTCAGTTTCGCCGGCGACCGCGTCGACGCCTTCGCTGGTCAGCAAGTCCTTCATCTGGTCGACGGTCTGGCGGTCGTCGTCGATGTTGGCCCAGCCGTTCTCCAGAATGAACGCCACAGGATCGGTGTAGCCGCCGGTAACGATCTGGGTGCGGAGTTGTTCGAGCGTCGGGAGTTGACCGCCAGTCAGTTGGTCGTGGAGGATCCGTGCAATTTCCCGTCGCTGTTGGTGGCTGTCAGCTTCGGTGGCGTTTTTTAGTTCCCACGCCTGGAGCTGTTCGCTCCCAAAGACGCGGACGGTGAGGTCTTCGATACTCAACGCTACTTCGCTGCCCGTGTGTTCGATGTCGCGAAACCAGTCATAGTCTCCCTCGACGTCTTCGGGGTCTTTGACGTGTGGGACGTACCAAACCTGCTCGCCATCGACGGGATCAGTGCGGAGGTCCAACGGTGTCTCCTCGGCAATCTTTAGGTGGACGTCGAGTTCGTCGCAGGCCTGCTGAAGGATGTCTTCAAGGTAGTGTCCATCATCCCACCAGAGCACGATCGGCTCGTCCGACTCGGCATGGTCGAACTCTCGCCGGATAGTGTCTTTCGCGGCGTCGGGGAGGGTCTGAGTTGCTTGCATGAATGATTAAAGAATTACAAATGAGTTTGTTCGGTCTGTGAATTAATGAGATGGGGCAACATTTATTAATTTCGCTACAACATTCCGAGTTCAAACACATGCAATTGTCGACATCTATGGGAACCATAATATTTAATCAGAATAATAACCCGATTCTATATCATAGAAAGATATAATTTCATCGCTCGTATCGACAACTACAACCGCGATCAACTCGAATACGATCTGGAATAGCGCACGTTAGTCGGGGGACTGCCTCCATCGGTTCGGCTCTTCTGAACTATCCATCCGATCGTTACCTACAGAAGACTTATGGTACTATCATGAGATGTCGAAATTCCAAATGGCAATGATCACGATTGACACATTCGAGGTCAAAAATTACAAACCAATTCAGGATTCAGGCCCAATCAACATCGGTGATATAACGACTTTCATCGGGAAAAACGATGCTGGCAAATCATCTTTCCTTGAGGCACTTTCTATCTTCCTGGATGGTGGTAAACCCGAGAACGAACACTTCCACAAGTGCGAAGCTGAGTCAATTTCATTCATTGCGAAACTTGCAGAAGTCCCCACAGACCTTGAAGATGTACTGACCGAAGATTACCTCCCCGATGTGAATGAGACATTTACAATTGAAAAGGAGTTCACGCGACGGGATGGAACGACGCCTAAAGCCGAAACCTACGTCAATGGCGAAAAAATGGCTAAGGGAGCAGTCGTCGTTGATGGAGAAGAACTCTACAAAGCGAAATCACGGAACTTCATCTGGGAGTATTTCCCAGAGCCACTCCCGATTTTCGCTGAACGTGATGTGAACGAGGAGACAAAGCTGAAGGGTGGTACTTTTCTGAACAAGCTCCTCATGCCAGTTCTAAAAGGCGGTGGACTCCACGACGAAATTGATCAACAAATCGAGGAGCTTAAACATTCACTCGAAGAGACTTCAGAAGGTATTGGGGAGCGGTTGACCGAGTACATGCAGGCACATCTAGCCGACGTTGAAAAGGTGAATATGAGGCCGGGAAGTATCCAAATCAGCAAGGCAATCTCTCCGAAAATTCATCTCGAGGACAAGCATCTCTCCGAGAGTATAGACGTCCATGAGCGTGGGTCAGGTGTGGGAAGTCTCCTTCTTCTATCAATGATGCAAGCCTATGTCGACCTTCAAGTAGGTGAGGGGTATATGCTGCTTTTCGAGGAGCCAGGTAACTTTCTCCATCCAGCAGCCGAACGGAAGATGCTGGACGCATTGCGAAGTATCGCTGATAGCGGTGGCCAGGTAGTAATAACCACGCACTCACAGGTGTTTATCGATAACCGAACGGCCGCAGAGATGTACATCACCCGTCGTGATTCCGGTATCACGACCTTCGAGCGTATTGAGGAGGATGCCTTCAAAGCAGTCGATGAGATCGGGGCACGGAACAGCGACATCCTCCAGAGTGACTTCGTAATCTACGTAGAGGGCCCATCCGACGTAAAGATCCTCGAAACAATTGCCGATTCGTATTACGATAACTGGCAAGAACATAACATCACCATCCAACATCTCGGTGGAACAGGTAATATCAGTCATTGTAAGCCAAGAAAATTAAAGAAGATAAACCGCCACTTCGCGTTCCTGTTGGATAGTGACAGGAAAGACAGAGAAGATGAACTTAAGCCAAAAGTGGCGCAATTGAGAGAGCATGCTGAAAGCGCTGGGATTGACTGTCATGTTCTGGAACACAGAGAGATAGAGAACTACTTCTATCCTGACGGGATCGGCGAAGTGTTATCCATTTCTGTTTCTAGAGACGACATTACTGAATTCTGTGACGTTGAGGGGAAGGTTAACCAGATGGTGGCGGAGCAGAATATGCCTCCCGGGGTCGAGAATTCAGGCTGTTACAAGAAGATAGAACACGGAAAGCAGATAATCGAGTGGATGTATGAGAACGGAAAATCGATCGAGGAGATTGAAGGGTTCCTCGATTCTTGTGTAGAACAGGCGAACGCATAGTCGCCTACAGCATTTTATCTTCGACAATCACTGGGACGATATTCTTCTCCGCGAGGGGTGTGATGTTGATCGCCACGCCGTGCTTTTGGTTGGGTTGGTAGCCAGCGGTCGTGATTTCTGACAGGGCCCGGTCTGACCAGTCGGAGGAGATGTCGGCTGCGATTTCCTCGCAGGCGCCTGCGATCTCGTCTGCGAGTGCCTGGTAGTCCCCGAGGTCATTCGCCAGTTCGGAGAGGAGACGCTGGCGTTCGGAGACGCCCCCGTCGCCGATCTGTGTCTGGCCAGCATCGTCGAACTTGTCGAAGTAGTAGGTCATAAAGAGGATGCCATTGCTCGCGTAGTGGGACGATCCCACAAGGTCATGGTAGTACTCGAAGAGGTCGTACAGGTGGGCCTCGACCGGCTCGGAACCATCTTTCGCATAGGCTTCGAATGCGGTTTCGAGGTCGTTGAGCGCATCGAGCCACTCCTCGCGGTTCTCTTGGACGGTTTCGTAGAACGTTGGGCTAAACAGCTCACCCATGTCGACATCGTCAAGATCAGCGAGTTGCTCAAGCGTCTCCAGTCGGGTGGCCGTTCGTTCGCGGAACTCCATGACCCGTTTGGCCGTCGCCGCGGCGAGTTCCTGATTTGCTTCTGACCATGCGCGAGGAGTGGTCTGTGCGAGTTCAGCCATCCGGTCTTCGAATGCACTGATCTGTTCGAGGCCGCTCTCACATCGTTCGTACTCCGTGACGGCTGCTGCCTGCTCGGTAGTCGAGAGCGAGTCGTCGCTCCGGCGTCGGTTGGCCGCGCTCCGTTGTTCCCGGAGATATGCTTTCCGGGGTTCGAGGTAGCGGTTTTGGAGCTGGTCGAAGACGTTCGCGTCGAGTTGATGGTAGTCGACGAGACAGACGAACCCTTCGCCCTCCGGGTCGGAAACGAGCTGCTCGGTCGTTAACTGCCAGAGGATCGGCGTTCGGTCGAACGTCGAGATGTGATACTCGAAGAGATCGTCTTCGAGCCACGTTCGCAGGTTCGGGTAGGCCTCTTCGGCCGGTGGCTCGGTACCAAGGAGCTGATCGACCTCTGCGAGGCGATCGTCAGCATGCTCACCGAAGAGCCGCTCAAACTCGCCTTCGATGCGGGAGAGTAAATTATCTTTCTCCGTAATATCTGAGACTGGAATGATCCCGTCGCTATCCTCGGATAAGAGATCCATACTCAACTGAAGCAGGAAGTCTTTGAGCAAGTGCTCAGTTTCGATCGCTTGTTCCTCTGACGGTATCGTTTGGAGGTTGTCCTTCTTTTTATTGTCGAGAGGATCGTCGATCGTTCGCAAACCAACCTCCCGAAGAATATTTTCTCTTTGCTCATCGGTGATTCCCACATAATTGAAGAGTATATTATCAGTTTCCTGTGCAACTCGTTCAAGGTCCTCGTCGATCTCTAAGAGATGTTGATTCGCTAACTTGCTCATTTCTTCGAACGTCGTATCAGAGTCGACCTGGGGTGGAGATGTCCATGGAACATCATCCAATATGGTTCGATGAGGATGATTAGAAGACCTTGTTAGTTCATATCCAATCATTTGAGCGATCAGACAGCCTGAGAAATGGGGGGAAGTAAACTCAACGCTTCGCTTAGAAACCACATTGGCTACCTGTTCTTTGGCTGCATTTGCTAATTCCTCTTCATGATCAAAAACGGCATCAATTACGGGTAGCCGTGCGACTGTACTCACCTCCCACTTTCGCTCGAACGTTTGAGCAAATTTGAGGTACGTAACGAGCCGACTATTGAGGTATGCGATAAGTGGCCAAGCATCCATCTTATCTGGGAAAATTGCAGTCCCAACATGAGAGAAAACCGACTGTCGATGCATGTAACCGAAATTCCGTCCACTACGCTTCCTGCTATTAAATGATACGCCTTCCGTGAAGTAAAGATTCGTATTCCGGGGATAGGAGCCAGGGTATCTACGGACCTCTTTCCCATTCTCTTCCCAGTGTACCGCTTTGCTTATTCTCGGAAGTAGCCAGGCATCTTCTCCCCCTTTTGAGATAGGTGCAAAGTTATTTTCGCAGCATTCTACCTCCCAGAAATAACGGAAGAAACGGTCATCGTTACCTGTCGCCAATCCTTGCTTGACAACACCTATCCCCTCTCTTGTAGGTAAGTCTGCATTATCTGCATCCAAGACTGTCTCAGCCTTATAGAGTTCTCTGAGATCCTTCGGTACCCAATAAGAGATGGAGGCTCCAGGGACCATGGAGAACTCAGACGTGTCACGCGTGAACCGCCGCTGTACGTCCCCGTCATACGCATTAACGAAAGCAGCGTTAAGGAGTCTACTTTCCTTATCCGCTTTCGGAACATCATGCAGACGAATAAAAGTCCCCTTGCCATTCCCAGCAGTGCCAACCCGGACGACTGTTCCCACTGTTCCGACAGTCGCGTTGTCAAGGATATCATAACCGAACTCAGCGAGAAAGTCGAAACGTCGATCTTCGCCGACAAAATCAACTCGGAAGCTTTCGAAGACCTTCCGGAACATGAACGACCACGGGATAAGCATCCCGACACGACCATGTTCTTTCGAGAGACGCTCACAGACCTCGAAAAAGTTGATATAATAGTCGGGATAGTGTTGGTACTGTTGTTCGACATAGCTTTTCACATCCTCGGGCATCCGCCCACGCATCCCATACGGCGGATTCATCAGCGCCACGTCGTAGTCCTGTGTCAACACCACCAGTAGATGCAGTAAGCTCCGCAAATTCTGTTCGCCGAACGAGTCTGACGTTCGTTTCTCGACGGCCGTCCTGAGCCGTTTTAGAAATCCGTTCAGCGTGTGTGGACCTTCCCCACTCCACTCCATGACGTCTGTCTGGTCCTTCACGAACTCCTCGGCCAACACACTCTGCACGTCAAGCAGGCTCCCGAGTGCTTCCGTCGTCTGGAACTCCTCAATGATCTCCTCAAGCGCCTCCCGAACGTCGGTTCCCTCTCCCGTAATCTCGTCAAGCACATCGACGGCCGTCTCAACCTCGGCAACCCGAGCGTCAGCGCAGACGATGCCGACGGTAGGTATCTCGAACCTGTCGTTACCCTCCTGTTCGGCGCGGGTTCGGGCCTTCAGATAGAGATTGAATGCAGATAGTTGACAGGATCGCAGATCAATGTCGACGCCGTAGAGGTTGTGTTCAAGGATCTTCGCCGGAATCTCACCACGATCGAGATCGGTTTCGGTCCACCAGATGCGTTCGAGGACATCGAAGGCGTAAAGTAAAAAGTGGCCGCTCCCACACGCTGGATCGATCACACGAAGCTCCGAGGGATGGTCGAACGACGGAGCCTCCTGATTCTCGTTATCGGGAATGAGATACGTACAGAGACTAGGAATGTCTGGCGCATCCTCTGGGGTAACGAGGCGTTCTTTTCGTTCTTCCGGTGAAAGGTCCTCGGGGGCAGGGACAGTCGATTCGTTTCCGGTTGATTCGAGATAGAGCTTGCCGAGACTATTATCAGTGAGCATTCGAACAACCCAATGGGGCGTGTAGAACTGGTTCGCCGGACCCACATCCTCAGGTTCAAGAGTGTTCTTCGCGTCAAGTGCCTCAACCACGGGGCGGTTATAGTATTCATAGACCCAGCCCAGCACGTCGTCAGCCCGCCAGACCGCATCCGGCACATCATCTAGCATCCCGCAGAGTTCCTCGAACGTGTCGTCATCGGGGTCAACCAGGCTGTAGACAGTCGAACGATCGAAGAGAATCTCGATCTCCTCGGTGAGGTCGTCGCACACGTTTCGGTAGGCTTCGAGGACGGCCTCTTCCTCAAGCATAAACTCCTCTGTAACCAGCCGGTCGGCTGCTGGCGTAAGCCCGTCCTCGCGGAAGGCCGTGACCTCGTCGTCAATGAAGCCACGAACTTCCATACACCGCAGCGCAGCCAACCGATTGACGATCGTGTAGCCAACGCCCGTAATGTACTGCTCGTATCCATCCGCCCACTCGTCCCCATCGACAATTTCGAGTTCGATCGCTTCGACGAGGTCTTCCTGCTCGTCACGCAGGGACGCGTCCTCGGCAGGCTCATCTTCGAGATCGTATTCTTCGAGCTGATAGCGGACGTTCGCCTCCACGCGCTCGCGCATTTCGGTGACGATATCCTCGAGATGCTCGCGCTCTTCCTTATCGAGTTGGGCCTTTCGTTGCTGCGGAGAATTCCCTTGCATAGAGAGCTAGTTGATGTTTCAAACAGAATCAGTGAGGTGTCTTGAAATTGTTCATACGGAGGCGGAGATAGTCACGAACACAGAGTTGTTCTCTAGTCATCATCCAAATCTGCCACGTCGGCACGGAGAACGAGAGACCGAAACGCCGAGTTGTCTGACACACGGATCTCGTCTCGATAACTGTAGCCTGACCACTCCATCTGGTATCGTCCCTTCAGGTCGATCGGATCGGACATACCTTGATTTCGAATCCACCCTCTGATTTCTCGCCACGCTAGCGGTCCCTCCACAGTCCGTCCTTCGTGAATCCGAAACGCATCGTGGAGTGACTCTGAGGTGTGCGTTGGCGGTGACCAGTAATTCGCGTCGTTAGTTAGTAACACAACATACCCGTACCGACCTTGCTCGGTGACAATCTCCTCGATTCGTCGGATATCCCTGAAAATTCGATAGTGGGCGTCTGACTGAGCCCCTTGTGAAGCGAGTTCGAACGATTCGTCAAAGGTATCGTCTTCAACGGTTGCTCCGTCTGTTTTGTACTTGAGTTCGACTGGAATCGTCACGTCTTCACGACGGATCCCGATGTCGACCTGTGCTTGTGTCTCTGGCTTCCACTCCAATCGAACGCGCTCGTCACCGTACATCTGCGCGAGTTCGGCAGCGAGAGAGAGCTTAAAATGATCCTCTGAGTGGTAGACCTGATCAAGCTGTTTCAGTGCCCATTCGATATCGACCATACTGAAGACAGACATACAGACAATAAAAATGTTCAACAAATCAGTAGGATCGTACTTCCACAACGAAGCTCCGCTATTCAGGCGATTCAACGAGGACAACGGAACCGCTCTCGAGATCGTCTATTGTTTCCTGTATCCGTCGCAGCTGCTCGTCCACCCCTTCGCGTAATCGGTTGCCCTCCTCGATTAATTCGCTCACACGTTCGTTACTCGGAGGACTACTTCGTTCGATGGCATCGACAACCGCTGCCGTCGTTTCGTGGTCAGGATACTCGGCCTGTAGTTCCGTGGCGAGTTCTGCCAGTCGCTCGTTGAGCTCAAATGGATTCTCAGTTTCGTCGAGAAGCCGTTTCACCTCCTCAACGGTCGGTGGCTGTGACTGATCGAGCATTCCCGTCACGTCGTTCGTTATCGGATGGTTCGGGTACTCGGTTTCAAGCCGCCTCGACGCGTCTCGGAGCTGTGACCAGAGACTCACACCCTGCCCTGCGTTATCGAGGAGTCGGCGCGCTCTCGCGTATCGCTTCGCTTGTTGGATGACCGATGGATCGACGAGGGCTGCCTCGGAAAACGTATCGCCGTTCCACGCTTGCTCGAAGAGGTCGTACAGGTCGTCGATGGTCACTCCCTCGAACTCGACAACGACGCGGTCGGCTGTCTCCTTGCTCGTTCCATCGTGAGCGTAGAGCCACGTGGTGAGGCTGGAGACGATGCTGTTCGGCTCATCGTCCGCTGGCGTCTCGCCAGTAATGCGTTCATACTGCTCGTGGACGACCTGTCGCTTGTGTGTCTCGGCATCATCGAGTACTGCTCGCAGTCGGTCGACGGCGGGAATGTCGTCGCCATCAACGATCCTCTGCATCTCAGCCGTGACGGTTGCGCCGGGATGCAGCCGCTGCATTTCGCTCGCCTGGTCGGTGAAGCGTTCCCAGAGCGTCTCTCCGTCCTCTACTGTCTGGAAGAGCCCTTTAGCACGATCGAACCGGTTGGCCTGTGTCTCGATCTCGTCAGTTGCGAAGTCATCCGTTTCAAGCGACCCGCCACCGAGCGCCGGATCAAGTGCCTCCGCTACATCATCAAGCGTGGCGCTATCACCGAATGCCCTGCTAACGTCGCGAAGAATGCGTTTCACCAGCACGCTGTTCTCGTCGACCCACGCTTCCAACTCCGAGAGCCACGCATCCGGATCACGTCCGGAGACAGGGTCGCCGATGATCGCTTCCGTGATGCGTCGAATCTGTTCGGGGTCGCCGACTGACTCGAACCGAACCTGTACATCGGCCAGATTCGTCTTGTTTCTGACCGCGCGGCCGATTGCTGCCGGATCGGTAATATACTCGTCGTTGCGCCGAAGCGCGATGTCGTTGGCTGCGGCAAGCGTGATCAGCAGTGCCGAGATCGATTCCCGGGGCGTCCCGCGGTATGTGCCGCCGCGTTGGACCGTCTCCGCGAGGAGATCCTCGCCACGCACCGATTGCTGAGCCTCGTACTCGTCAAGGAAATTCCGACACCAGCCGTCAGCGAGTTCGCCTCGCTCCGTGTCGACGCCGAGTGTGATGGCATCCTCGTTCGACAGGGGCCAGTCGCCGACCCCACGGAAGAACTGCGCCATTTGTTCTGCGTCGTCGACCTCCGTGATTCCGTTCGTCAAAACGTGTCGCGTTAGGCCGAACACCGATCGCACCTGCTCCGTCACAACCTGCTCGAACACAGTCTCGTAGCGGCCTCGCGAACTGCCAGTCAACACATAGACATCGGCCGCATCGAGTTGCTCGCGCACCGCCGATTCGAGCGCCCGTTGGTCGGCACGATTGTCAGCTTGCAAGTCCGGGTACGTCTCTGACTCCTTGGAGAGCACTTCCTGCATCCCCATGACTTCCTGTAGCCGTTCCTCCATCGGCTTAGGAATCGGTACGGCAATAAGGACGTGTTCACCCCCATCACGTCCCTGATTAGCTGACTGCCACGTGTCGACTTGTTCAGACAGTGTGTCGGGATAGTGTGCAACGAGTCGCACTTGAACGGCATCGAACTCCGGTGTGGGTGCCCGCTCGATTTGCTCGAGCACAGAGTATTCGAATCGGAGGGGGACGCTACGCTCGCCAGCGACGTCCACCTCATGTCTGCTTCCCTCCGAGAGCAAGTGAGCGCTTCCGTCCTGTAAGTATGTCTCTAGTTTGGCCGAGACCCGATGTGATTGAATTTCATGGGCATGCGTCTTCGCTCGCGTCAGAATGTCTTCCTGCTGTTCGGAGACTAGCAAGTACTCCTCGTCGCCACGATCATTTGTCTCGGTCAATACCTTCCTGTCCTCGACGAGTTCGGCCAACGCCGTCTCGACGTCATCGAGCGTCGATTCCAAGGACGCATCTATCGATCCAACCATCAGCCGAGCGAGGTTCTTCGGCGTCGAAGGTACGTCCGCCCGCACCTGATTCAGGAGGTAGAGCGCCTTTGCGACCCGCACCGAGAGCGCATCGTCATCGCCGCCGGCGGATGGAATGAGCTTATTGTCGATCATCTCCCGCACCCACAGTGGTACGTAGGTCGTCTCTGCGACCAGCAAATCGTATAGTTCGTCCCATGTGACGAACGCACCGACGGACTTGTCCCCCCATTCGAACCGAGTGAACAGCGATCGGACGAGGATGAGCAAGGTCCGCCCCTGTACGTACTCCTCTTTAGTCATGTGGCCGCCCGGCATCAACTGCTGGATTACTGTGCGCAACAAGCCAAGATCGTACTCACGGAATGGGTACGATTCGATCGGGTTGGGATCAGTGCTGGCGATGGCTTCATATGAGTCAAGCGTCAGGTCGGGCGCGTCATCGATGGTCGACGCGACAGTTTGCTGACCGGTGTCGTCCTTCTGCAGCCAGCGTTTGCGGACGATAATCTCCGTGTCGGCTCCTTCAAGCTGTTCCTGTTCTCCGTACCACGGCTGGTTGGTGACATCAGTATCCTCAAACTCGCCATGGATCTTTTTGATCGGGTATTGCCCTGTTCCGACGATCGGGGGATTTGGCCCGATGCCCAGCTTCGTCAGCGCCTCCATCGTCTCTTGGAACTCCCCGTAGCGGTTCCGACCATCGCCGATGAATAACGCCACCTCGTCGAGGCCGATCAGTAATTCCGTCTTCGTATCAGGGGTGCTCAGGTCGTCTTGGGCCTCTTCGATCCGGGCAACGAGTTCGTCCGGATCAAACTCGTCGGGAGCAACCTCCGCGATAGCCGTGTCAATGGAGTGTTTCACCTCTTCAGAGGAGCCAAACGGCGAGTCATCGAGCATCGGAACGGCTTCGTAGAGCCAGCTCCGCAGCGATGCCCGTTCTTCGTATACCTCGTCGAACGTCTTTCCATCATGCTCGATTTCCTGCAGCTGCGTCCAGTAATCGCCGTGGTTCATGTCGAGTTGCCACGCCCACTCCAGCAGCCAGTTTGGATCGGTCGGATAGCCGAGTTCCCGCCCGACCGCCTCGTAGATGAGGTATGGAAGTGGCGGCTCTTGTGACGCGTCACGGTTGAGGAGATTGAGGAACACCGGCTTCAGGCGGTCGACGTGGGAGTCAACAATGTGTTGACGGAACGACCGAAAGCCCGCCCATCGGTTTGACAGTTCCTCTCCGAGATCCGCATACTCCGATTCAGTGTCGGCGGCGAAGCCTGCGAGCTTCAGCAGGTGTGTCTTGCCCGACCCGAAGGTCGCCGAAATGTAGAGGAACCGCGACTCTTCGTGCGGATACTTGTCGATAAGGGTCCCGAGCGTGGTGAGGACGTTCCGGGCACTGTCGGTCTCGTAGAACTCACGGATATCGTTCTCGGCCCGCTCTCTGGCGTTAACCTTCTGGACTTCCTTGAGCTCACGAGTCGGTGACTGGTGGAAAATATCGTGGATCTGTGTGTCACTCATTGGAGATGCACCCCTTCGATCCGTCCGTCGATCTGATGTGCCGGGTAGTAGTTGCGCGATTCCTTGCTGAAGAAGTTCAACTTTCCACCGACGATGTCACCTGGGAAGGGAATGCCGATCGTCGATTGGACGTTACGACGGTCGAGTTCGTCGAGGAGTTCTGAAGCCCGTGTGAACGGGTAGAGGCTTCCGAGGTGGGTTAGGATCACTACATGTCGTTGGTGATCTGGAGCATCGATCTCTTCGGTCATGTCCGTGATGAGTTCTTTGGCGAGCCGGTCTTGCATCGTGTCCGTGATCGTCGCCGGGTCGGCCTGCTCACCGAGATCGACCGCGAGGTCGAACACGTTGGTTTGGATGAACAGTTTATCGAGCTGGAGGACTTGCACAGTTCCGTCCTCTGGGAAGCCCTCCGTTTCGTGGGGATTCCTTGCCCACGCGGTGAGCCGATCGGCGACACGTCGTTCGTACGTCGGCTGAACGGGCACGATCACGAACGGATTCCGAATGCCGCGACGCCCGTCCGCGAAGTCGGCGAGTCGCTCAATGAAGTCGTGGAGGGGTCGATTACTCGTCATCGAACGATCACCCCCGTTTCCGTCCGCTCGATACTGAGATCGTACCGTCCCGCAAGCCGCTCAAGTTCGCTATCGAGTGATTCGTGATCCGATGGAACGACGCCGATCGCCGTGACGTCGGACGGGGATCGATCGCCGACGATACTCTTGAGCTCGTCAAATGTCGCCTGTAACTCGGTCACTTCGCCGGCGGTGACACGAAGGGGTTCAGTGTCGAGTAGCGTGTTCACCGCTCGAATGAAGTCGTCGGTCTCCGTACTCGTCGTCCCTCCAACGACGGTGGTCACGACCCCAGAGACATCGTCGTACCACGCGGCGGCTCGCCGGAGCTGCATGATATATTCACTCTCGAACGCGGGTCGGACGGCCGACGTGAAGTCGCTCGCTGGTTGGATCCACGGGTGCTCCTCGAACTCGGCGACGAGTTCATCCAAGCCGGTTGATTGCCGATAGGTGGCCCATGCATCCTCGATAGCGTCGTCCAAGGGTGGCGAGACGGTTCTGGTGTCGTTGAACCGATCCCAGCCGTCGTGCGTCCACCACTTGCCGCCGTAGTCGTCGATCCTTTCGTGGAGCTGCTGACTGGCCGTTTCACAGTCGTCAGTCAGCCAGTCGAAGGACTGCTGTGCCAGCACGAACTGAGCGTCAAGTTGCGTCAGAGCGGAGCGACGCAGGCTCCACACTTCCGTGACATCCTCGTACCATTCTTCAGCATCGTTGGTGTCCTCGACTGTCCGCCGCCAGTCGGTGTCGCCGGACTTTACAGCCTCGTGTCGCTCGACGGCCTTCTGCTTCTGGTTCTCGAGAGCATCGACGAACGAGTCAAGCAGGTCACAGACGATCCGTGTCTGGATATCGCTTTGTGCGACCAACTTAACATCCTCGATGAGACTGCCGAGTCGCCCGGCGAGCGATTCGTTGGCGTTCTGTACCCGAACGATGCCGTCGGGAACCGTTTCCGTGGATTCGAGGAATCCACCGTCTTCGAGCGCTTCGCGAACACCAGTTCCCTCGGCTATCTTGAGGCGCGTTGTTGTCAAGCTGCCCAGATCGAGGACGGTATCTAATTCAAGAGAGTCGCCCGTTTCGTCCACCGGGAGGAAGTCACCCTTGCGGCAGAGCCCCCAGATGATGGCGCACAATGCGGGTTGTGCCTCCTCGTAGATCGGCTTCTCGGCGATGATTCCATCGAGAATCGTCGCCATCGCAAGGCTCCCATCACTCCGTTTCAGTTGTCTGCCCGTGAACGCTCGAACGTTGTTCTGAATCGAACCGCCGTGTGTTCCTGGATCCTCGGTGGCGACCTCGATCTGCTGCGCCCAGGTGGGGAGCAGGTCTTGCGCTGTGAGACTCTGAAGCTCCCGAAGGTGTTCTTCACCGACCTGCAGCATCGTCGGGTGGAAGTCGTCGGGATAGCGTACCGCAACGAATGTGTCAACTGCCGAAGTCAGGCCGCGGATGTCCGTTCGATCCTTGACGGTGAACGTGCCACTCTTGAGCGCCTCGACGACCTTGCTCCGCACGCGGGTTGCTCGATCCGAGAGATCGCGCTCTATTGACTGTGGAAGAGTGTGGTCGCCGACGGCGGTTCTGAGCGACCACCACTCGATGAGAGTGTCGCGGAGGTCGTTCATCCCGTTTCCACCGACAGTCCATTCAAGCGGATTTCCATCGTAGTCGGCCTCTGTTGCCTCCAGTGCCAGTCCCTCGATGGCCACCTCGACATCGAGCGCGTCCTCTGCGTCGACTGTCGTATTGAGAGCAATGCCATCGACGGTGAACTCATAGCGGACGGGATATTGTTCACTAGTGTCGCCGTACTCTGCCGATGACGGGAGCGAGAGATCACGAACGATGTCTGCCCAGAGATGGCGGTCGACGGCCTCGATAATAGCATCCCAGTCCGGGGCGTCGAGATTCGTTTCCGCCGCCTCGATGATTTCCCGCTCTTCCTGGGTGGCAAATTCGTACTTCGGTCCGACTTCGTCGTGCGTCGGGCGAATGAACTTCCGAAGTCGCTGGAGCGATTCCTCGACCCGGTTTTCCATCTGGAATTGTGTCGGACCGTTGAGGTCGCTTAATACGGCAACAGCAAGATTGCGCTCCGACATCGGGATCGTCTCGGGGACGTGCTGAAGCAGCAACACTGCCTTTGCGACGTCGACATCGATGTGCTCTACCTGTCCCGCTTCGTGCTGCTCCTCGATCTCGTCGATGACTTCCACATCCCGCGGTGTGATATCATCGAGTTCAGGCTCGATGAGATCGTAAAAGTCGACCAGCGAGATGACGTGCGTCTCCTCACCATCGTCGGCCCATTCCTGTAACAGCCCATGGACGAGCGCGAGAATCGCTCGGGCCGTCCCAGAGAAGATCGACTTGGCTGGATCACGTGCTTCTTGCCGAAGGTTCGAGAGGATCTCGAGGAACAGCGACGGTTGATAGGGGAGAAACGGATAGAAGTCGATGAGACGCTCGTGATCAATGGCGTCGAGTTGTGGTTCGGTATTGCCTTCGATTTCCGAATATACGAGCAGCGTCTCGGGATCGTTGCTCGTGTGTGCGAGAACGCGTTCCACCTCTCGTCTGCCGGACGCCGTCTTCTGCAACAAGCGCTGGGTAGAGATCTCCCCGACGTGTCTGCTCGGGAGGCCGAATCGGTGGGGAAAGCGATCCTTGACGATGCTGAAGTCGGCCCCCCGAGCCGCGAATTGGGGCTGGACATCCTCGATTTTAGCCTGTGCGGTGGCCACTAACTGGATATTCCCGTCGCCGATTTCGTCGACACTCTCGGCGAGCGTTTGCAGTTCAGTGAGACGGTCGAAGTCAGTTCCAATGAAGAGACTCACTTCGTCCAGTAACAAGATGAGTTTAACCGGACGGTCGAGGTCCTCCTCGCGTTGGTTTCGTAACGCCTCGAGCCGTGTAACCATCGCCTCAGGATCGAGGTCAGATGGCCTCAGATCGGCCAATCCGTCGGATGTCCCAGTCTGTTCCTCGAAAAGCTCCGGCAACACCACTTTGGCGAGAGCGTTGTACTGCTGGATCTTCTCCCAGTCGTACGTGGTGGGATCGTCGACGGTGCCTTCGAGTGCCGACCGGGCACGTGTCGTCCGCTCGGGCCATGCATCGGTCGTGCGATACCAGTCCTCGAAGTACGCAACGTCGAGCTGTGAAGAGAAGCCGCCTTCAACGCCAGTGAGTCGTTCGGTCGTATGTGCGGATCGAAGAACGATCTCGCTGAAGCTCCGCTCTTTCTGGCCCTGATACGTGAGGAGATTCACCGAGATCGGAATGACCTCGTACTCGTTGTGGATCGACTCCCACGTCGTTTTCAGTGACGGCAACTCCCGCCCATCGGTTAGCTGTGCCCAGGTGGTATCTCGCTGGGAGAGCCACTCGCTGTCCATCAAACCACGAAGGACACTAAGAAGGTGGCTCTTCCCGCTTCCATAGTAGCCGTAGAGCCAGTAATTGGCGCCGGAACGCATGTCCTCTGAACGGCCAAGCAGCCGCGCGAAGAAGTCGTGCATGAAGTTCTCGGCTTCGTCGGTGACGTGGTAGGTGTCGATAGACGCCAGTCGATGATCGCGTCCGTCGTCCTGGCGATCGATGCGGACGGACTCCTCGAAATCTGCGCCGACATTGGCAGTGAACCACTCTTCGCGAGTCATTCATCACCCCCCATCGATTCTGCCCACCCGTACGTTTCTTCGGTCGGTTGGAGTCGTAGTTCCCCGTGAATCCCGCTCGCCTCCCAACTCGGATGGTCGCTCACACGCTCGGCCAGTGAGTCCCAGGACTGTTCGGGCTGGAAGAGATAGAGCCAGCCGGCGGGCCGAGAAAGCCAATCTGTCTCCGCTTTCTCCCACGAATAGCCGGATGCGACGAGCAGTGGAATGGTACCGATCTTCGGAAGCTGCCCGGTGAGCGACTGTTGGGTCTCGAGAACGCCGATCTCTCGCATCACCGATCGGAGTCCATCCCCCCACCGACGTGTCGTCGACTCCGCGTACTCGAATGCACTTCCATCAGCGTAGTGAAATTCGCTTAGGAGGCGTTCCACAGTGTCTTGGTCGAAATCGAGTTCGTCGATGCCTGATCGTTGTAGCCGCTGAACATACTGATGGACCGCGTATTTCACGAGCGGATCGTCTTCCAGCAGATAGAGATAGAGAATCTGTGCCTTGTCACGTGCAGTCTCACACTGCTCGAATATGGATGGAAGGCGGACTATCGCGGGCAGATTCGCGCTGGCAGTCTTGAACCGCGAGCTGAGAACGCGATAGATGCCTTTGGAGCTGCGCCGAGTACTGCGCTCGTCGAATCGCTCGTCGAGCCATTTCTCCTCGACAACCGTCCAATCCCGATGATTCGCGTAGAGACGGGCGAGTGTCTCTGCTCTCTCGATGAGGAGACCACATCTCGTGAGATCCATAGAAACCTCTTCTTGTGAAGGTCGCATATCAAGCGACAGCAGAGAGGTGCCGTTTCCATCGGTACGAAGACTCATAGTACGAATCGAACCATCGACGCCACTTATGTGATAGGGATAATGGCCCGCGCCACTGTCTCGATGCTTGACTTCACACCTATGTGAACAGCCCCTCGGCTTCGTATATGACATCGTCGTACTCATGATCTACGAACTGGAAAGGAATCTAGAATGAATAAAACTCGTGATGTGATATGAATCTCCTGATGCACTCAATCTCTTAGGACGTTTTCTACGTCAAATTATTATAAAGATTGAAGTATAATCCAGTAATAGCAAATCTGTTCGATGAATGCCACGCTGCTAACTGGTCCACAACATGCACGGCTGGAACAACAAGCATTCCAGCAAGCCGATGCCCTCGCCGATGATTCGCTAGGAAGTATCCTCTATATCACGCGAAACGACGCTCGTCGATCGCACGTCGAAGATGCGTGGGCAGAGGCGCATCGCCCACTGCGGCTCCGCGCTGAGACGCTTGACGCCGTCGTCCGTGAGTGGTACGAAGCACTCGAAGGCCCAGTTGCAAGGCTGTCCAGCCAGGTAAACCGTCGCCTTACGGAGTACGCCCTTGATCGTGCGACGGCGGGTGACGAAAGTATATTTGCCGGCGAGCCAGCCTCTGGGTCACTTGTAGATGCGTTCAGTCATCGCTTCTCACTGTTCGATGATGCCGGCGTAACCACCCCTGATGCGTTGGCGACTGCGTTCGATGAGTCTATACTTGACGAACGCATCGCAACAGCGACCGTCGACATCTACCAGTGTTACCGAGAGCTGCATCAAACCGCTGGCGACGAGTGGACCGCTACCCGCGGTGAGCTCTTTCAGACCGTCGCGACGACTGAGGTGTCTCTCTCCGAACTTTCACCCGATCTCGATACCGTCATCATCTCGGGCTATCACGAGTTTCGACCTGTCGAACGGGCCGTGCTCGCTCGAATCGTCGACGCGTTCGATACAATTGCGATCCTCCCGCTTCACCAACACGGTGACGGTGGCGTAGACGCGGTCACCCACGACGGCCTCGCGGTGTATGAGACGTTGGGATTCAACCGGGAAGTGATCGAACCCCAGCAGGAAACAGCTAGGGCAATCGCAGCCGTCACGAACGCCCTGTATCGTCACGATCTAGAAACAGTATCCCACCCCAGCACGCTCTATTGGCGGGAGCTACCGACGCCAGAACGGGAGATCCGATTCGTTGCTCGCGAACTTCGGATGGAACTCGCAGCCGGTCGAAATCCAGACGATCTAGCAGTCGTGATCCCAGGGACCGAATCGTATGCTGGATACGTTGAAGACATCTTCGACATCTATGAGATCCCACACGTCACGACCGCAGCAACCCAGTTGGATGAGACCTTTGTTGGGAGTGTTGTCCATGATCTACTCAAGCTGGCCGAAGCAGACCCTTACGCTGAAAATCTGACATCGTTATTGGCGAACTCCCTCGTTGATATCTTCCCACAAGAACAGGTCGATGCGATCACGAGAGCAGCTCGACGCCGCGACACAGTCGCCCTTGCCCCACTGCTAGAAACCATTGACGGTGATGCTACGGCCTTCGTGAAGGAGCTAGTGGCGTCACTCAAGCCACTCCGAACAGGGGACATTGGAACGGCGCTCGACGTCCTTCGGCGGGTGCTAGCCGAGGACATCGAACTAGACACCGCCGTCAAGAACTACGCCGGTAGCACACCACAGGCACGTGAGCAGCAGGCATATTCTGTCGTCGATGACATCCTCAGTTCGTTCGAAGAGTTGCAAGCAATATCGAATGACTACCCTCCGCTGGCATTACTCGCCCGTGCGTTCGACAGCGTATCCGTTCGCGTCCCACAAAGCATCACAGGAGGCCACGTCGAGGTCATGGGGATGCTCGACGCCCGAATGCGATCGTTCGAGCACGTCTTCGTCGTCGGACTCACGACCGAGCATTTCCCGGCCTCGCCGGAGCGCCCGGCCTTCTTCGACGCGATGACCGATGCCCATCCTCGATTCGACACGGGTGATGGACGCCGTCGGGGACGGTATCTCTTCGCAACACTGCTGGCGAACAGTGAGGAGGTAACCCTCACGACTCCCGACACTGGCGACGGTGAAGCAGCAGTCGTTCGATCGCCGGTGCTCGATGAACTCCAGCGGGTAACGGGAATCGAACCAGAAACCGGTGTCGATGATCGCGTCGGCTCGCGTGAGGACCTCCAGCGACACCTCGCCGCTCACCCTGACCGGCGAGCGGCTGTTGACCACGCTGGCAAACAGGGCGATCTCTCGCCCGAACAAACGAAGCGAACCGACCGTGGTCTCGTGTGCGCCGCTAATCGAAGCACTGCGGAGCTCACCCCACACGATGGCATCCTCGATGCAGACACCGTCGATACGGTGTATCCACCCACTGATCGAGCGCCATACAGCGCCAGTCGGATCGAACGGTACGTCGAATGTGGGTTCAAATTCTACGCCGAGAACGTCATCGGAATCGAAGATCACGACGAGATCGAGGTAAGGCCGACACCGCTTGAGGCTGGCAGCTACGTGCATGATGTCCTCGAACGCTTCTATGTGGATCTGCTGGGAGAGTCCGACGACGACATTGAGTTCATGGCGTATGACAAAGCCGACCTAGAACAGCACCTCCTCGACGTTGCCCTCGATGAACTGGAGCAGGCTGATTTCGAGTATGAGGGGCTGTTCTACGAGCGATGGCTGACAGAATTATTCGCGGGACTGGGCAAGCCAGAGACGAACCCCTATTCCAACAGTGACCGGCCACACACTGCGCCTGCGGAGGGGCTGTTCGCGACGTTCCTCACGGAGGAACGCTCACGGGACCCTGCCAAGCGACAGTGGTTCGAAGCGCCGTTCGGTGCGGGCCTCCCTGATTCGGAAAGCGGACGGTTCGATGTTGAGCGTTCTGATGGATCGACGGTCTCCATCCGTGGGTACATCGATCGCATCGACGTGAACGGGAATGGGGAGCACGCGGAGCTGGCGCTCTACGATTACAAGACCGGGCGGACTCCGTATATGACCAAAACGACGGGTGGAACGAAGTTCCAGCTCCCGATCTATCTCCTCGCTGCAGACACAGTTGTGGATGAAAACCTGACTGCCGACGCAGCGCTTTCTGCGACGTACTACCAGGTCCATCCACCCAACGACGTCACGGTCCGGCGAGGGGTGGAATCGAAGTTCGAGTCACAGGCAGCATTGCGACGGTTTCTGAACAACGTTGTGCCGGAGTGGCTCGGGAATATCGACGATGCAATCGCGAACGGACGGTTCCATACGTCGCTGTTGTCGGCTCGCAGTGCGAACTGTAACTACTGTGAGTATCGACGCGCCTGCGATGTCCGACACCATCAAAAGCGACAGCGAGTCGAACAGGCACAAGCGGACGATGCGTCGTACGTCCCGTTGCGTGTGCAAGATGAGGCGGATCTCACGGCGGTGATGAGCGATGACTGATAACGACGATAACGCGATCCAACTGACCACCGAACAGGAAGACGCGCTCGTGCAGGACCGAAACGTCGCCATCACCGCCGGTGCCGGCACCGGCAAAACGACGACGCTGACCGAACGGTACGTGACGGTGCTGGAAGAGAACCCGACACTCACACCCGAGAACATCGTCACGATCACCTTCACACGAAAGGCCGCTGCAGAGTTGACCGAGCGTGTCCGAGCGGAGATCTACGACCGACTTGCAGCCGTGGACTCGCAAGCGGCGTATCAGCGGTGGCGAGCAGTACTCGACGACCTTGAGGATGGATACGTCCACACGATACATGCCTTCTGTACCCGCCTGTTGCGAGAGCGGGCGATCGAAGCCCCGGTCTCGCTCGGATTCGACGTGCTCGACGAGGATGGTGCAGCCTCACTCCAGCGTGCGGTCGTTACCGAGTTCCTCGAACGACACCAGAGCGACGAAGACGTGGCGCTCCTCGCCCACCTCTGGGGGCGACCGCAGCTTCTCACCATCTTGACCGGGTTGCTTGATGCGCGTCCACAGAGTGAAGCGGTCCTCGACCGCTGGCGAGACGCTGATGTCGATGAGTATGTCGACCTTCTATGGAAGGTCGTCTGCGATGTGGATGCCGACGAGGCTCGCGAAACGCTCTACACGACCGGTGTACTGACCCACTTGCGGGACTTGGCGGGACGAGTGACGGTCGAAGCCGAGATCCAAGATGACGATGGGCTGCAGGCCTACCAAACGTTCGAAACCATTGCTGACCTGCTCCCCGACGATCCTGAAGCAAGTACTCCCCGAACGTGTCAACGGGCAATTCTCGAACTCTATACAGTGTGTGAGAAGAAAAGCGGTGGACTCTACAGCAGTGCTGGCTACGTCATCGGTGACCGGGACGACTGGAACGAAGACGGCGACGTCTACGATGATCTGAAGGATGCCATCGATGTGGTCATCGACGCGATCGGACCACACGAGGAGGCTGTCGATACGACGCCCGGAGAGCTCGAAGAAAACAGTGCACACTACGCGTTGGCACTGATGCGTGTCTTCGATGAAGTCCGAGAGCAGTACGACGCCGAGAAAGACCGGCGAGACGCCCTCGATTTCCCAGACGTGATCGAGACGACGATCTCCTTTCTCCGTCGCAACGATGAGGTTCGCACCCGTCTCCAGGACCAGTTTGCGGCCGTCATGGTCGATGAGTTCCAAGATACTGACGACCGGCAATGGGAACTCGTGAAGCTCCTCACGGGGGGAATGGAAGGAACAGCAACGAACGTATTTCTCGTCGGCGACGAGAAACAGAGCATCTACGCCTTCCGTGGAGCCGATGTCACGACCTTCGCCACTGCACGGGCCGAACTGCACTCCGTCAACGCGACCTTCGACATCGACCACGTGCCAGACAGCGAGGCAAAGCGACCAACGTCACTCGAACTCTCCGGGAACTTCCGAACGCTTGAAGAACCGCTTGTGTTTCTGAACGAACTCTTCGAGCAGTTGTTCCACCCGGAGGGCGACAAACATAGGCCGTTCGAAGCGAGACCTCAATCGCTCACTGCACGACGGAATCAGGTCGAAGACGTCGAGGGGTTAGAGGGAAGTGTCGAATACCTCGTCGTTCCGAACGACGCCGAGACAGCAACCACGCTGTTCGGCGACGATCATCCCGTTGCAGAGGGGGCAGTAGAGCATACGACCGAGGCGGAAGCGCAGGGGCTTGCTGCCCGATTGACCCATCTCTTCAACGAGCCACCGACGATCCAAGACCCAGAGACTGGTGACCATCGTGCGGCAACGCCGGATGATGTAGCGATCTTGCTCCGCCGGAGAACACACCTCCATCGATACCAGCGCGCACTTGCGGCGCACGATATTCCGTACACAGTCATCGGGGGTGTCGGATTCTATGAGACTCCCGAAATCCAAGCGTTGACGAATCTCCTTCGTGTACTTGGTGACCCAACGGACGACGTCTCGTTGTACGGTGTGCTTCGTTCCCCGCTGTTTGGGTTCACCGACGACCGGCTCGCGCCGGCAGTTGCCGACGCGGACTCCATCTGGCACGCACTCGAACAGTCCGACGATCCACACCTCACTGACGCGTTCGAGCTGCTAACGACGTGGCGAACGCGCAGTGGGTGTACGTCCCCTGACGAGGAAGGCATGCTCTCGTGGGATCGTGTCCTCACACGTGTCATCGACGAGACGGGCTTTCTGGCGAGCGTCAGTGCGGACGAACGGGGCCAGCAGGCCGTCGCGAACGTCGAGAAGTTCCGCGACCAGGTACGGACGTGGAGCGAGAGTGGAGTTCACACGGCTGCTGGACTCCTACATCGGATCGACCGGCAAGCCAACATCGAATCACGTGAGGGAGACGCAGACATCCCAGGGGACGCCGAGGGCGTCCGCATCATGACGATCCACGCCTCGAAAGGATTGGAATTCCCCATTGTCATGATTCCTGACCTTGGAAGCAGTTTGAACTTTGGGCGCAGCGTCGACGATTATGGCTACGTTCAGCTCGTGGAGGGGACTGATGACGCGCCACCGCTTCCTGCTGTTGGTGGCCCCGATCCACACGACGCGTTCTCGATAGAGGAGACGGCGGTCCATGCGTACGCCGATCGGCTCGCACGTCTACAGGAACGCGCGGAAGCAAAGCGTCTGCTCTACGTTGCATGCACGAGAGTACGCGATCATCTGCTCCTGTGTGGCACACACGAGATCGACGTGGACGCGTCTGGAGCGCTTGACCTTGGCGAGACCGAGCCGTTCGATGAAGCCAATCGTTGGCGAGACTGGCTCCAGCCCGTCCTTCTTGACGATACCGAACTCCTTACCGAGGCGGTCCGGAACGGACCCGCGTCTGGCCACCTCGGTAATGCTGAATACACCGTTCGCACACCGCCACGGCCGATAAACTGGCGCTCTGCTACGGAAACCGATGCCGTGATGCCCGAGATATCGATTCCATCCCCATCTGAACGCGATGTCGGAAGACGAGTGGCAGCGACGACCCTTGTAAATAACGTTACAGACCACTCCGGTGGCGAGCACAGCTCTGCAGATAGAACGGAATCAGTCGGACTCAGCCCGACCACGTTCGGCACCGTGGTTCATCGTCTTACCGAGCTTCAACCACCGAGAGACGACTGGGAGACGTTCATCCATCGAGTGAGTCAGATAGCAGGAGAGGAGCCGACACCGGATGCTCTCCGTGAGGCGGTCACCCACGCAGAAGACGCGATTGCGTTTGTTGACGATGTCGAGTCGTCGGTCGCCCTCGAAGCCACTCACGACGAGTACTCTGTGGTGGCACGCATCGATGGCACGCGAATCGTCGGGGATATCGATCGCCTGCTCGTTACACCCGATGGGTACCACATCATCGATTACAAGACCAATGACCTCTCGACAACGATGACCGAGGAGCTAGCAGAGCACTATCGGCCGCAGATGCTCTCGTATGCCCTTGCGCTCCTTCAGCACGATTCCGATCGATGTGTTCGCGCGTCACTCCGGTTTACCGATATCGGCGTCGAAGAACGCTTCGAGTGGAACCCAGAAGAACTGGACGAGATTAAGGCCGAACTCCGTACAATAGTGGACGAACGCACCTAACGTGGTCGTTGAAATCGATTATTTCTTATATTGCAGACAGTGAGTCCTCTTATCAGACTATCTGGAACACTGTGGTCGGAAGTACAAGACACACTCTATACACTATATTTATATATTAAGTAATATATTATTGGTTAGAGGAGATCAGGATGATAGCGAAAGTCCAGCTGATAGATCGACTGCTGCCAAGAACAGAACCCGATGGCTCATATTAATGCTGTGCTTGAATTGTGATAGATCTTTAGTAGTGTATTACGTGAGCACACGATTGCTCGACATGATATCATACCTTTCTGTAGGCGACCTGTTCTCTCTACAAACAGTTGAGCTAGACCATACCTATGCGCAAATGCATAGCTAACGGGGTGAAACGGTAAAGTCGAACACTCTGCATCCAACGCCTACAAAGTATGAGCCAATATACAAAACCATACTCTCGGAACTGACCGGATGTGATCTGGCGACGCTACTCACCGTCTGATAGATGGAAACTTTACACAGGGATGGAATTTCCCCACTACAAAAATAACGATGCCTATCGGGAGGAGAGAATAGATCACAACGGGCTCAGATACCCAAACATTCTAATAGAAATGGCCGAACTCAGATGTATGGCAGACACAACACATTTTACACGTGATGATTTCGAGCAGCTCGGAACGACAAAATCGAATTTACAGTCGATACGGCGTCATCTACAGCAAATCGGCGAAGACGTATATAATCGGGCACCAAAACAGTTCCAAAACATCAGTAGTGACCCAACAGCATCACGCATCCGGCCACAACACACGGAAAAAGACTATCGCGAGTACATGTGGACGATGTACGGTCGAGCAGGTGATGATCGAGGCCCACACGAACTCGTTCATCCAGAATTCCTTATTGGGGAAGACGATGACGGACCCTTTGTTGATGTGCGTTTCAATGCAGGCACGGCGGGTGATGCGACCCCGGTAGCTGACCAACGTGAGACGCTAAAAACGAATATTGGTGAACAATCAGAGACCTTTCTCACGATTCTTTCACAGTTCGACGATGCTACCGTCAGTTATCAGCCGAAATATGGAAACAGCTACTCGATGCCAGTAGACGAGTTTACTGGAGATGATATAGACCGGTTGGCTGCCAACGGTATCACGCGGTTTGCCGCAAAACGACGCTATCGCGAAGCCGATGGAATCTTTAACACGTCATTTATCGATATTATAGCCGAAACGTTTGCCGATGTACTCTTTCCACTTCTCGGATTTGCCCGTGATGATGTACCTGAGTGTGTGATTCGATACGCTGAGACTGGGGACCTTACACGGGGCTCAGAGGAGTCCAGTGAAAAGCCTGAACGAGCAGACGACATCGCACGACAGCTTGAAACGACAAAGCAGGTCGTGTTCTATGGCCCACCAGGAACCGGAAAAACGTATTCAGCGAACCAATTCGCTGAGTGGTGGGTGAGTGAAGGTCCTCCAGTCACAACATCAATGTCACAGGTCCATATCGTCACATTCCATCCTTCATTCTCCTATGAAGATTTCGTCGAAGGACTGTCCGCTGAGGCCACTGACAGCGGCACCGTCAACTACGACATCAGCCCAGGGCGGTTCAAGCGTGTCTGTGAAGCTGCACAAGAAGCCTACGAGATGGTCTCCAAAAAAGAGACCCCGCCGCGATTCGTGCTGATTATCGATGAGATTAATCGAGGCAATCTGGCGCAAATCTTCGGTGAAACCATTACACAACTAGAAGCCGATAAACGTCGTGATGAAGCAAACGAAGTTCAGGTACAGCTTGCTCATTCGGGAGAGTCGTTCGTCGTGCCGCCGAATCTCTTCGTCATCGGCACGATGAATACTGCAGATCGCTCTATCGCACTCGTTGACGCAGCTCTTCGTCGCCGGTTCCGATTCATCAATTTCCCACCGGACTACGACGCACTCTATGAAGAGTACAACTTTGATCACAAACGCGATGTGCACGCCACAGCTGAGTCAGGTGCGTCTCTGCGTGCGCTGCTCGCCCTCTCACTCCTTGCTCTTGAGGAACTCAACGAGCGGATTCGGAGCCTGCCGGACCTTGGCAAGGGAAAGCAGATCGGGCATTCGTATCTCTTTGGGTGCACACGGGATGATGGACAGATCGACGAAGATGCGCTTGTCGATACCTGGAAGTACGAAATCCTCCCCCTCCTAGAGGAATATTACTTCGGACAATTCGAGCGTATCGAACAGGATCTCCTCGCAGGGACTGATGATCGCCTCGTCGATTGGCGTACCAAGCAGATCAAAGACTTCACCGCAGATGATCTTCACACAGCTCTCGCATCACTCCTCAATATTGAACCAGAGACGACATCACGACAGACAGTAGATATCCTGTCTGAAAATGGTGTCCTCGAAGCAGGAGATATCCTCGAATTTAACCGTGAACAGCTGCGGAACGGGACAACGGTCTCAGATACAGACATAGAGCGAGCAGTGGCTGAGCGTGATGCTGCGTTTTGGCAGAGTGAGGTAATCGATGCCACCGCTGAGTCGGGCGACATTCGATGGCTAAATGATGGCGACTTATATTCGCTATCGGGGGCGGCACAACAGATTTTCGATGAACTAACGAACGGAGACGAGACCACTGTCGGACAACCAGACCACTGGTGCCATCCGCAATTCAATGACCGAAACCTCTACCAACTCCGCGACAACGGTGTTGCTGGCACTGATCGGTCCGTATCTACGGAGTGAGTATGGCATTGCACGAACAGACAGTAGGTCGTTCCCAGTCGCCGTCCGCACCAGTCCCGACCATCACGCTCACAGAACACGACGAAACACAGTTGGATACTCAATTGTCAGAGCGAGACCGGGAATTCATCGAACAGACACTGTCATCGCAACAAATGACAGTGAGCTTTGACCACGAGAGGCAACCGATGCTTCGTACCTCACAGTACGTTGGCATTGTCTCACTGCCAGATGGGCCGACGATTCAGATCCGTCCCAAAGCAGCAGGAGACAATCTGCTGTCACTCCTTCAGTATGCGCACGGAACCGAAGCAACGACGATCAAACAGGAAACATCGATCCAAACCGGAGCCACATTCATCGACATCCTCGCTGCACTCTACCTCGCCGAGCTGGAGCAGCTCATCAAGCGTGGCCTCCAACAAGCGTATCGACGCTCCAGCAATACCGAGGACTATCTCCGCGGGCGTCTCGATCTGCAACAGCAGCTACAGCGACAGGGTCCCTGTGCAACGACGTTTGAATGTTCGTATGATGAACTCACGTATGAAACGCCAGCAAATCAGGCAATTCTGTATACGGTATCCGTTCTCTTGGGGCTCGTCAGCGACGAAGACCTCGGCCAGTCACTACAGCGATATCAGACGCGCATTCGCCGTCGTGTGACGCTTCGATCGGTTCGTGTCCAAGAGGTACGCGACATCGAACTCACTCGCCTCAGTGAGCACTATACAGCTATCTTGCGACTCACTGAGCTACTTCTCGATAACGCTCACGTCGATCGATTAGAGCGCGGCAACCGGGACTCATATTCACTATTAATAGACATGAATCGTGTCTTCGAAGACGTTGTAGAACGGGCAGTTCGCGGAGCATTGGAGTCACGTACCGATTGGTCCATCGAACCACAGGCAACGAGACGGGGACTCGTCACTGGTGGATCGCCATCGATTACGATGCGGCCAGACATCCTCGTTCGTGACCAGTATGAGACCGTTCAGTTTGTTGCAGACGCAAAGTGGAAGACACCGGAGTCAGTCGACAACGCAGACATCTATCAGATGGTCGCGTATCAACTCACGGATGATGTATCCGGATTGCTTATATATCCCAGTCAAGAAGGATCCCTTACAACTAACTATGCCGTTCAGAACGCAGGAGAACTAGCTGTCGTCGAATTGCCGACTCGGAAACCAGCCGCAACCGCTGAGGCGCTAGGGACCCGTCTGGAGCGTTGCCTCAACCACCGGATTCGACAGCTCTGTTGAGCAGTACCACGGATTGACGGGGGCTTAATTACGTGCCTTGATCTCGATGAAGGGTGCGGATACAACTTTGGCGGCTTCGACAACTACTGGGACGACAGCGAAGAAATCCAGTTAAAACTCGCTCAAGGATCGTGGATTAACAAGATCTACGATCCAGACGACGGGTGAAACTCTAGGGAGCGGAAAAGAGCTGTCCTCCACACAACTATATTGAATCCCTAGATAACGTCAGGTACAGCAATCACACCAGTTACCATGTTGAATAGCGACCGATACCGGTAATTGAAGCGGCTTACAGAGGTATTTGATGTTCGAAATGGTAAACGAGAACGTCCCCATGAAGCACACGGTGCCAATCTGAATCTATTCTTATCTCGTATCCCAATCCATTATATCTAATGCATATTAACTAATCTTTTTCACACATAGCAGTGTGCAGCGATGTATGGACACAGATCATGCCGAGGGCGTCCTCCTCGGGCTCGCGTGTGGTGACGCCCTCGGGCGGCCCGTTGAGTTCAAATCAGCCGCCGAGATCGAAGCAGAGCACGGCACCCTCCGGGAGATGGTCGGCCACGGGACGTGGAGACAGCCAGCCGGGACAGTCACAGACGACACGGCTCAGGCGCGCTGTCTCGCTCGGAGTGTAGCTGATCGTTCGGAGTTCGATCCCGCAGACATCGCAGATCGCTTCGTCGAGTGGTATGACACGGAGCCGTTTGACATCGGGATCATGACACGCCGTTCGCTGCAGAAGCTAAAACAAGGCGTGACATGGGAAACGGCTGGCCGTGACGTGTGGGAGGCCAGTGCTGAAGGAAGCAATGCTGGCAATGGGAGCGTGATGCGCTGCCCACCGCTTGCAGTCGCGTATCCGGATGATCCATCCATGCTCGGTCAGGTGAGTCGGCAGTCATCTGAGATCACACACGCTGATCCACGCTGTACCTATGGATGTGCAGTGGTGAACCTCACCATTGCAGCGGTGATGCGAGGCGATGCAGAACCACTCAGGACAGCCCTAAACTACGTCGAACCCGAGGCGCCTGAGGAACTCCTTACGGCACTCGAACCCATTGCTCGCGGAGATGAGCGAGCGTCCCTGCCGACGTCAGGCTACGTGATTCATACCCTCCAGACGGCACTCTACGACGGCCTCCATACAGGAGATGTTGAGACGGCAATCGTCCGAAGTGTGAATCGTGGTGGTGATACGGATACCATCGGTGCTGTCACCGGAGCCATCGCCGGAGCCCGCTTCGGGGCAACTGCGCTTCCCGACCGCTGGCTGGCAGCGATCAACGCGGAGACCGAACTGCGAACGCTGGCAGCACAGCTCATGAAACTGTAACCAAAGTACTGTATCATTCTACACCAGCTAACCAAGGGACGAACTGACGGTCATATCGCCTCTTCTCAGTCGGTATAGAAGTATATTCACCTATGATAGTATGTATTACCAGTATAGTGACTATCAGTATGATATAAACGTCGGATACATTCATCCTTGCGCGTAGAGACGGCAACACCGAGCCGAGAGGGAATGAGAGAGGCCTCACAAACGGCTCCATCGGGACGTTCTTCATATTGCAGATGGTGTGTCCCGAGCGCAACTGATCAGGTGGCGCACGATCAGGAAACACTGGAAATGGTGGTGTGTGATCCCCAGCTCGTCACGTGGTTTTTCACTTGCAATCTGGGGTGTCTGCATCGGTCGATCGGAACGCACCGATACCGACGCTGCCAAACGGAATATGGACAGCTACGGAGCCGATTCGACGGCATGGACACACAGTGACAGATCTACGGTATAAACGTTGCTCTGTGACAGCAGGTCCACTGGAACACGAGCCAGAGGGAGCAGAATCGACCGGGGCTTGGACGGCTTCACTGGATCGATCTGACGGGTCACATCGACAAGCCGCTCAATCGTGGCTTCAGACGCCGAGAGCTTCATAGTTACGCAGTCTCAGAACGAGAACAGATAGGTCACGTTCGTCTACTACAGTATGAAGCCATAGTGGTTAGTAGTGGTCAAATTGATTGACCTTCCCCCGCCTACGACGATTCCGTTTTTGGAGGTACAATACCATGACGATTACTGCACCGATGATAGGTGGAATAAACATGCCTAGAAAGAACCCAACAGCCCACATATCGGCTGTTTGCATGTTGTGACTCTGACCGTCATAATAGATCCAAACAGCACCAAGGAGACCAATAAGAAGAGCGAGTTCTCCTGATATTTCGATACCAACCATTACTCAAAGTATTTTTATTCTATCTATATACATTTGGTGGTGAAGTAGAGTAGAATTGGCTGCGTCACTGCGACGACTCCAGCGGTATTCGTCCTCAAGCTTAAAGACGAGATTGACCACAGCCTGTTTACGACGGACTAGATGCGCGTATCAGCCATCAGTGGCCTCGTGGAGCCGACGCATCGTTCGCAGCGCGAGTTCATCAGCAAGCGTATCGAATGGCTGCCCACTGCCACCGGCCGCGTCGTACGCTGGAACATCACCGTCGCGGGCAGTCGGTGTGAGAAGATCTTCAGCAGCGTTGAGTAAACAGTCGATTCGCACCTATCTCCAAGTAGTACCAAAGCATGTCGATCGAGGACTGGCTTAGATCGCCTTTGCCCAGCTGTCGATGTCTGCGTCGAGTAGTTCGATCGTCTGCTCGTGGGTCGTCATCCGATCGAAGTCCGCAGCGTGTTCGATGAGACACTAATATTCATTCATAATTCATAAAGTTGATAATAATAGAGAGTATGATCGTACTGTCACCAATGTAGTTACCAACTTACCACCTTCCCTCCAGCGATCAATAGGATGATTTGTGCCGTATTGTCGGACAATCTCGGATGTTTTACAGGGATGGAATACATCTATGTACCTACTTACAGGACGAGGGGATATCGGTGCAGCGTCGGTTTCCCTCACTACTGACTGATAGCCACCCACTCATGACACATGATACATACCCAACTGACGAACCGGCTGTCGTAACGTGCGGGCTGCCGTATGCGAATGGTGATCTCCATATCGGTCACTTCCGGACCTACGTCGGCGGTGACGTGTACGCCCGCGCGCTCGAAACGCTCGGTCAGCAGACTGCCTTCGTCTGTGGCTCGGACATGCACGGAACGCCCGTCGCAGTGGATGCAAAGCAAAACGATGAGGACCCGGAAACCCTCGCACTCGACTATTATCGTGAGCACAAAGCACTGTTTCCGGAATTTAACGTCGAATTTGACGAATACGGCCATACGCGCCAACCGACGAACATCGAAATTACCACGCAAATCGTGCAGACGCTCGAAGAGCGGGGCTACATCGACGAACGAGAGGCAACGGTTGCGTACGATCCAGAGGCAGATCAAACGCTCCCCGATCGATACGTCGAGGGCACATGTCCCTACTGTGGCAGCAAAGCTCGCGGTGATGAGTGTGATGAGGGGTGTGGCCGGCACCTTGAACCCGGTGAGATTGAAAATCCGGTCTCCACAATCACGGGCAACGAAGCGGAGTACCGCGAACAGACACACAAGTTCTTCCGACTGTCTGATCTGCAGGAGTACCTCCAGGCATTTATCGAGCGGCTCGAAGGTACCGACAACGCGAAGCACCAACCCCGTGAATGGATTTTCGGTGAACTGGAAGATTGGTGTATCACCCGGGATATCGATTGGGGCGTCGACTACCCTGGAGAGTTGCCAGACGGTCAGGATAGGCTCGTTCTATACGTGTGGGTTGATGCTCACATCGAATACATCTCGGCGACTAAGCAGTATACAGAACGCGCTGGGGCTGCTGAGTACGACTGGAAGTCAGCGTGGAAGGACGACGGCGAGATTATCCACATCATTGGTCGCGACATCATCCAACACCACACCGTTTTCTGGCCCTCAGTACTCCACGCAACGGACTACAACGAGCCGCGTGCAGTGCTAGCGAGTGGCTTCATGACGCTCGACGGCAAGGGGTTCTCGAAGTCCCGTGGCCGGGCAATCTGGGCCCGTGAGTATCTCGATGAAGGGTTCCATCCGGATCTTCTTCGCTACTACCTCATGACGACAGGGGGATTCCAGCAGGACGTGGACTTCTCGTGGGAGAAGTTCAGCGAGAAGGTGAACAACGATCTCGTGGGGACCCTGGGGAACTTCCTCTATCGCTCGCTACTGTTTGCCCACCGAAACTTCGGCGGCACACCCAAGGCCGATCCTTCCGAAACAGTAACGGCTCGGATTGAAGACGCTATCGAGGCGTTCAACACGGCCGTCAACGAGTACACTGTGCGGGAGATCGGCACGATAGCGGTGACACTAGCGCGCTTTGGCAACGAGTACATTCAGAACAATGAGCCGTGGGCGTTGACCGACTCCGACCCAGAGCGCGCGGCCCAAGTCATCCGCGACTGTGTGCAGCTCGTCAAAGCGATCGCGGTACTCCTTGAACCCGTCGCACCCGAGAAAAGCCAAGCGCTCTGGAAGCAACTGAACGAGGATGGATCGGTTCACGATCAGACGGTGCAGGCAGCGCTTGATCCTCCCTCCCGGGAGTTCGACGCCCCCACGGAACTCTTCGAGACACTCGAAGACGAGCGAGTCGAGCAGTTGAATGCCAAACTCGACAAGCGGGTTCAAGAAGTCAGTGGAGACGCTGCTGCTTCCTCTGAAGCTAACGGAAACGAACTAGCCGAGGTCGAACCGCTTACAGACGAACGCGTGAGTATGGAGACGTTCGAGACTATCGACCTCAGAACCGGAGAAGTACAATCTGCCGATCCGATTGCCGAATCGGACCACCTAGTGAAGTTGATGGTCGATATTGGACACGAGACACGCCAGATCGTGGCCGGGATCAAACAAAGCCACGACATAGAAGCACTCCCTGGCACTCAGGTCGTGATTGTCGCCAACCTCGAACCGGCCACAATTATGGACCATGAATCCAATGGGATGTTGCTCGCGGCGGGCGAACAGGCCGATCTCCTCACCACAACTGAAGACACCCAGCCTGGAACAAAGATCCGTTAATCTCAGTACTATCTGGAAAAGATTACCAGATCTACTTGATTATCGAAAATACGGTAACTGGTGTCCGTACATTAACCGCACAGTTTCTATTCTATGTATTAGATGTTCTTCTGTATTGTTCCGCCACATTCAGGACACTTAGACTTCTTTTTCCCAGTACTATAATTGCAACTCTGACATTTGTACGTTGAACCTCTACCTGGCATCAGTTCAATGTGATAATCTACAATAACTAATAAGTTCTCATAAATGTTATTCTTGCTGGTATCTATGATAAAGGTACTACTAGATTGAGAGCAGATCATAAGACGACAACTGGTCGATCAGACTGATACACAGGAATCGTGGCGTTTCATGCTCCAGAGTTGATGTTCCGTGGCTACCCACGGTAAACCCCAGCACGGTCTCGACATCAAAGCAGATCTAGAAGTGGAGATGGGCACTGAAATCTCGGTATCGATCGAAACCTAATCGAGAAGTGGTTTTACACCCTCCCAATGCACATCAACCGCTTTCACAATTCGTGGGTGAGGAGTCGGCTGAGCGTCCGCCAGTGGCTTGCGCTGTTCGTTCATTGCTACAATTTCAATGACCACATCAAGCGCTTGATGGACTAACACTGGTTCAGGAGGTTATCTAGACAATCCCATCATAGCAATTCTGTCGGGAGGATGCCGTTCATGTGGTCACTGTAGTCATCAGTCGGGGGGCTCTTCCTACGGCGTTTCCATAGAAGGGACGCCCCACCAGTTCCGGCGTTGGGTGAGACAGATGAACTACCCTACGACCTCCGATGGTAACGAGGAGGGAGTACCCTATCAGCTCCGTCGATAGCGAGGAATTTAGCGTTCAAAGGGCAGAGGCGAACATTGGAGCCGAGGAAGTAATCCGTCCCTGCTCGGTGTCTGGCCCCCACCCCTTCGGTTCCGTCGTTAGATGTGTGGGTCACCTATCTTAAGATCACGATGACTAAGCACACCCCACCAGTTCCGACGTTAGCGACTAAGAAGGGAGGAAATTAGTATAATTGTACTGGGAGTACTGTTAGTCATCCGTATTCTGCATCACAATAAGAAGTTATTAGAATTACGTTAGTATACCCATGTCTTTATTACGGTGGCGTTGTAACAACTCCGCAGGACAAAACTCTAGAGAAAAGAAGCAAAGCGATCTCTATATTCTAGATGAAACCTACCAACTAGATAACACAGCTAAATACTGCCTAGAACAGCGTTCCCCCTAGAATCGTGTTTCGTCCTATCTTTCCAGTGGAGGAAACCCGTCCATCAGTAACGACGGAACCGAAGGGGTGGGTGTGTTGGAACTCACAATTGTTCAGAAATTAAGGTGTTATCCTCAGTGGACCGTCGTTCGTAGTAGATTTACGTCGGAAGTCGTGGTGGGAATACTTTTAAGTAATCAGGTTTCGTCGATATCGTTATGTCAGACAGCACCTCGACTTCCGATGAAAGTCGAGATCAGGATTTTCGTGCTTCAGACGGTCAAAACGCACAATTTCGTGGTCAAACGTCGGAACCGAAGGGGAGTCTGGATGAGACCGAAAAATCACAATCAAGCGACGAGAATGGCCAGCAATTCGAGGTTGACGACCCACTCTTCTCCCAACGGACGGGGATTTTCCGGAATAAGGAGATGGTCCGCGTCGGTTGGGTACCCGATGGCAATCGAATTGTCGGACGAGATGATTACATCTCAACTATCAGTAGCTGTCTGAACGATGCAGTCTATGGTGGCGCACCAAACCACATCTCAATTACCGGTAAGACAGGAACGGGAAAATCGCTCGTTTCCCGATACGTTACCCGCCGAGCTGTCAATGCGTCAGTCGATGATGTCCGAATGGGTCATACGTATCTTGACTGCTCAAAGTCCTCAACCGAAGTCCAAGTCATCTCGACAATTGGGCAACAGCTGAACGACGAAAGTATCTATGACGAAGCTGAAGACATCGTGAAAATGCCCGATACTGGGCTTCCGACAGACAAGTTCTATAAGCGGCTCTGGCAGATCCTTGCTCACTACGATTCAGTTATCATCATCCTTGACGAAGTCGACCTTCTCAGAAGTGACCACGTTCTGATGAGTCTCGCGAAGGCCGTCGAGTCGAATGATACGTCATGCCAAATTGGTATCATCGCAATAAGCAATCAGATCAACTATTTCGACGAGCTGAACCCTCGAACCAAAAGTGCCTTCCAAGCCGTAGAACTCAACTTCGACCCATACAACGCGACTCAAATCCAAGATATTCTTCGAGGGCGGGAGGACGCGTTCCGCGATGGGGTTCTCACAGATGACGTTATTCCACTCGTCGCGGCGTTCTCTGCCCAGGAGCACGGAGACGCACGAAAGGCAATGCGATTGTTCAGGACAGCAGGAGAGCTTGCTGATCGTGAAGGATCGGGCGTAGTCGAGGAACACCACGTGCGACGATCTCAAGACACACTTGAGAAGGATCGATTCCGCGACTTCCTTCAGGGAACCCCGACGCAGATGAAAGCGGCATGTCTCTCGATCGCAGCTAAGTCACTCTACTCGCGCGACGATTACATCATCACAGGCGAACTCTACGATGCGTACCAGCAGATCACTAACGCAGTAGATATGGACACGATCGGGATACGGCGGTTCCGGGATATTCTCGATGAGATGCAGCTCAGTCAGGTCATCGAAACTAAAGAGGTAAATATGGGAAAAGGCGGCGGCCGCCATAATTCTCATCGATTACTCCACAATCCTGAAGTGATACTTGATATTGTGGTGGAGGATACTCGGTTCAGAGCCATCTCCAAAGCCTCGCTGAAACGCTTCGCCTAACCGGCTCGTTCGTAAACTGTCGTGCGACGGACGACCCGGATAACCACTTATCGCGACAGGTCACAGGGCTCTTTCTCAGTTCTCTCAGTCAGTACTCAAGATGATCTCGATTCGGTTGAGCTTGAAGCAGCAACCAGAGAGCAGACGCCGGTATTGTCGTCGACGCCGTTTCTCGTTCCGCTGAAGTACATATATTATATGGGAGGCGAAAACTTTCTTGCGAAGAGATCTTTTGACTCAGTGTAGGCAGTTCAGTCAAAAAATACTGCTTGATATCGTGTTCTGGATAGCCGAGAAACATCCTGTTCAGCCGAGCAAGTGAATGAATGTTGGTTGTCGGCTATAGCGTACACGGAGGCACCTCCCAATGATAGCGATGCCCGTCGGCCTCTGGACATGCACAGGTACCGTCTGCAGAGAGTGTGTCCCGAGAGGGATCATCCCGAACAGCTGCCGTATCTCCCCAGCACACAACGGAGTTGATTACCCCCTCAATCGGATCGCGACGGCGACCACTTCCTTCCTCGGCACTGCAGTACGTGACACTGCCAGTGTCTTCTCGAACTAGCGCTGGATCGCTCGTAAGGATCCCATACATAGTTGTTGGTACATCATGGAAATATGATAAATGCCTGTTAGGGATGATCCGACACTCAACACACCCCACCATCAGCTACTACTACCAACGATCACAACCATACTATCTCGTAAGCCATTCGAAGCGAATGGCTATCCTCCGTTTTGGACATACTCATTGATCTCCTCTGCAGCTATAGACTGTGGTATCAACATGGTGCTACCCATGTGGAACCCAAAAGCATATACCTAATTACTGGGTTAAATCCGTACTCAAATGTCGACAGAGGATGAATCACTTGTTGATGTTCATTTCGAGTTGGAAGATTCCCCGCCTCTGCTTGATGAAATTACAACCAGGGAAGGGTCGGATCTATCCCAACATCTCCTCAATATCGAAGCAAACCGGCTGTCGATCGCCCAAAGCCAACAAGAACTCCAATCCATCGAAGAGATAACGGATACGATCCAACTATTAGAGCATCAGTTGGATGCGGCGCATCGGGCGCTCTTTCAGATGGACGGAAAAGCGTTGTTTGCTGATGAGGTCGGACTTGGAAAGACGATCGAAGTGGGAATGGTCCTCAAAGAGATGGTCTTTCGGGATGCCCATGATACGTTCTTAATCCTGACTCCGGCACAGCTAGCTACCCAATGGCAGAAGGAGATGGCCGACAAGTTCGGTCTGGACTTTGCCTGCAATTATGATGATACCTTTGCTGGCTTCGATGCCTACGACAAAATCATTGCCAGTATTGATACGGCCAAACGAGATCGATATGCCGAGGAAATCTACGCACGTGACTGGGACGCCCTAATTGTCGACGAAGCCCATTATCTACGGAACAGCGGGACTAATCGATACGACTTCGTCGCAGATATCGACTATCAATACGCCTTCTTTGCGACAGCCACACCTGTTCAAAACGACGTCACGGATCTATACAATATTATCAATCTTATCCGTCCAGGGCTCTTTGGAACGGAATCTGAATTTGAACGGCGCTATGTCCCTGATCACGATGATAGTGGAGTACTAAACGCTGATGAGCTGAATCGGCAACTTCGGTCAGTAATGATCCGTCACAAACGTGGAGACACCGCGATCGACTTCACTGACCGACAGGTTAGGACAAAAACATTCGAGCCAAATACTCAAGAGCAAAAGCTGTACGAAGCCGTCACAGAGTACGTTAAGAGCCATTATTCGATGCAGGATGGACGACACCTCGTCATGTTAATGCTCCAAAAAGAAGTGGTGAGTTCACCGTGGGCTGTCCTCAGTACCGTCGAGAAATGGCTCAACGGTGACGGGCGTGATGTTGTTGGGCAAGAGCGTGAAGAACTTCTCAAAGTCGCAAAACAGGCGAGAGCAATCGGCCGAACGACAAAGCAGGAAAAGCTCCTGAATATCATTGAAGGCGTCAATGAACGGATGGAGACTGGCCGGGCGATCGTCTTCACGCAATTCCACGCCACCCAAGATGCGATCGTGGACGCACTACGGGCCGACGATCGACAAGACGAGATCCCGATTCATACGGTCAGCGGATCGCTTTCGAGCGCGGACAAAGACCAACAAATCCAGCATTTCAGAGAGCGGGGCGGGGTCCTCGTCACCACCGACTCAATTAGTGAGGGAAGAAACATCCAGTTTTGTAATGTAATCGTGAACTATGACCTCCCGTGGAATCCGATGAGCGTCGAACAGCGCATCGGTCGAATCGACAGGATCGGTCAAGACCGCGACGTTTACGTATACAATCTAGCGCTGGAAGGAACGATTGAAGACTATGTCCTTGAGAAGTTGTATGGGAAGATCGATGTCTTCCATCAGACCGTCGGTGGACTGAAGGAAATTCTTTCGGAGCGAGAGCAGTCGACCGGCCAGTTCGAACAGGAGGTGCTCCAACAGATGATAGAGGCGGATTCTGAACGGGAATTAGAGAACAATTTTGAGGAGATGTCTGTTGATCTGGAAGGAGATATGAGATCTGCAAAGAAAGCACAGCGGTTCAATGAGGAAGTCTTTGAGGGCTTCGAGACTGGAGAAGGCCAAGCATGAATCCGACTCAGAATAGTAACACGGCATATCATAGACAGCTATACTGTATAGGTCACCATGGAATCTGAAGTTGACACCTCCATTCTAAACAGCGTTAACATCAAGCGCTTCACCAAATCTGTCCTGGAGGAATACGGAGCCGAGATCGATCGGTCAAATAGTGCTAAGTGGGAGGTCACTTTCCCAGGCGAACTCTCGCGACAACTTGATCGTGACCACGGAACGTTGGTATTTGATGCTGCTGATCGTGAACTGGGATCTGGTGACCTTCTTGTCCAGCCGGGAACAACAGTATTCTCTACCCTACTAAATCTTGTACAGCAACCGGGGAGTATCGGTCGACTTCGATTAACAGAGGACACTCTCCAAGTAAATCCGCCCACCGTGCTTCAGGAGTCAGATCTGACGGTGGAGATTACTGACTTCAGCGAACGCACATCCGACGTTGCTCTGGCATTTCATTTTTGGGTACAATTCGAAACCCCCTCGTCGTTCCACAATGAGGAGATGTTTTCCGTAACTGTTGATCCAGTAACACAGGCGAGACTGCCAGAATTAACGAAACGGCTTGTATCTCATCTCCCACAGCTTCTTCAACAAAATAACGAGCATCCACCCCGCAACGTTTCGGACACACAGGTACAACAGGCCTTCGAAGAAGCCCAGCAAACTGTGATCGATCGGTCTCGCCCAATTATCTCTGAGTTGAAAGAGGAAGCAGATGATAGCGCCAGTGAACGGATTCAGGAAATTACAGATTGGTATGATCAGCGTCGAAGCGAACTCGATCAGCAACTAACGGAACAGCGCCAAGAGATCCACAAATGGGAGAACAAGCGTCGTAAAGCCCGTAAGGACAGCACCCGCCGCAAATACATCACAAACCGAAGAGAGGCAGAGCAGGAATTGACCCAACTGCAGAGAAAGATAGAAGAAAAGAAAGAAGAACTGAATGCCGAAGAGAGGACAGAAATTGATGAGGTTATCGATAGGAACGAGATTGATGTTGATGTATCACTCATAGGTGTGACAGAGGTAGCGTACGTTCGGGGAATCCTGACATTGGAACTCAGCTCCAACCATACTGCTGCGACCGTTGAACTCTCCTACCTCCCAGCTACAGATGCCTTCCGAGGCTTGGATTGTAGCGTCTGTTCGCAAGATCTAACTGAAGGGGTTCTTCCAAAGCTGTGTACAAATGGACACTTGATCGGCGATCCGTGTGCTACAAGTTGCCGGAGCTGTGGGTTGACGTACTGTGAAGACTGTGATGGAACTGAACACTGTACACCGTGTGTGGTCTGTTGGGAGGATGTGTGTCAGGAGTGTCTACAGACGTGTGCCTCATGTGGAACAGCAGTCTGCGCTGATCACAGCGAGTTCTGCGATAGTTGTGAATCAATAACCTGTCATCTCTGTGGTGAAGAGTGCGCTACAGGCGGTACGTTCCATTGTGATTCTCATCTCACGCACTGCTCAGACTGTGATGATCACCACTGTGATGCGCATACACGGCGATGTAGCGTTTGTGAATCACCTCGATGTGAAACAGATATTGAGCGGTGTTCAGCCTGTGATGACCTGATTTGTTCCGACCACAGTACTATCTGCACCATGTGTGGCGAGACGCTCTGTGAAGAACATACCGAGGTCTGCGTGACATGTGCTGAGGGACAAGACAGTGAGGAGAAAACGTTCTGTCAGACTCATGCAACCCAGTGTTCGGTCGGCGAAGAGACCGTGTGCTCCAACCACCGTGTCTCCAGACCACTTGGCACTGGACATCTGTGTCAGAATCACCATGACACGTGTGACACCTGCGAGATTATATACAGTACACCCGTGTTGAACGACGGTCAATGCACAGCATGCCGATCACTCGGTGACGTTGCCCAAACCCAGATACCGACTGAAATCGCATCGGACTTCCGCTCCGTGGAGGCCGGTAGTAATGATGCGTATATGGTAATCCTTGGCAAGAAATTGCTGGGACGTAACAAGGTCGTCATATATGATGTGCAAGCAGAACAAGAAGTTGATCGATATAGTGCGGGGATGCTGAAACAGCTCATGGGGACGTACAAATGAGTAGACACACAGACGTTCAGACATGGGCGGAAGACGCTGATTCGCTCGCTGAGTTTATTGAAAGAGCAGAAAGCCATGATATTCCCGAACATGTCCAAGCGTCGCAGTTACTTGAACAGGTCTGGGAGCGGGAGATCCCGCAGGACAGGGTTCTCAAAATACTTCGACGTGAGCGCGAGCGACTAGCTGAGTATCAGAGCGTTTCATTCTCCGAAACGTCGCGAGCCCCCCGATACGTGGATCTCAACGACCTCGAGTTGGTATCTGGCTATGAATTTGAGCATATTCTTGCTGAGATTCTCCGCCGAGTGGAGGGTGATGCCACAGTTACAGAAGGTTCCGGGGACCAAGGGGTCGACGTTGTGTGGGTTCGTGAAGCCACCACTGTTGGGATCCAAGCGAAGGCATACAACATCAATAATCCAGTTGGAAACAGTGCTGTGCAGGAGATTCATACGGGATCGGTCGTTCGACAATCAGAATTTGCGATCGATATCCCTGCAGTCGTTACAACATCTCGGTATACTGAAGGCGCAAAAGAGGCCGCCGAAAATTCGAATGTTACGCTCTACAACCGCACAGATCTAGAACAATGGTTATCACAGGCTGAACTCGATGCAGAAGCGATGGGCGAACTTCTCGATAGTGTCTAGTAGGCCCAACGATGAATGCACTATTTATGTGGCATCGTGAGTCGAGCTCTTTGGATCAATCAGGTGCTGATAGGTTGTGGATCCGGTAATCCCGTGCCGAACGCAAGCAGATGAGTGAGACGACTGGTGCTAACTCACAGAACGCCATAGTGTCAAGACGATGGTGAACATGATGTCTATTTCAAGAATAATAAGATACAGGGACGCGGTGACTGTCCCTCTTAAAACAAGATGGTATGAAGACAAGTAGGGCGGATCACGAGAGTTGATGCTCATACCTTTGGAGTCAGTGCATAGCTCGGTTGATGCGGTGGCAGCCACGCGGTTCTCATAGCTTTTCGCACTTCAAGAATAATAGTGGCGTTGGCACCGCCCAGTTGGATCAGTTTGAGAAGTGAATAGGTCGTTGAGTGATGTGGTTAGAACGCTCGCAGACCTGCTCAGCGAGTGCTTTGCAATAGATTTAGAAGAATGTTGGGAGCGTTTGCCGTCCACCTTTACGCGACCGACTGTTCACTTAGCTAAACAGCTTCGACTCTCGCTGAATTAGGTGTTGAACGCCCTCATCAGACGATTTTCCAGTGAGTACATCGACTGACTGATAGCGTTTCGAATCCGCCGCAGCGCAGCCGTTGCGGGCCGCCGTCGACAAAAGTGCTGTCAAAATCAATGGTAAATGGTCTTAGTTGGACGCTGCAGTAGATATCAACACAAAGTTGCTCCTCGACGGACAACTGTTTGAGCGACACGAACCGGTTCGGCGGTTACGTTCCTTCACAGAGTTGTCGAAAAACACGACTGCGAAGACACAGTGTTTCTGGTCGATCAGTTCGGTTATTGGACTGCCCTCGCTCGATGAAGATTGTGCGGTCGGGTTGGCTACGCCGATCGAAACCTAATCGAGAAGTGGTTTTACACCCTCCCAATGCACATCAACCGCTTTCACAATTCGTGGGTGGGGAGTCGGCTGAGCGTCCGCCAGTGGCTTGCGCTGTTCGTTGATTACTACAATTTCAACGACCACATCAAGCGCTTGATAGACGAACACCGACCTAGGAAATTATCTAGACAGTTCCAGATTGGGCTACTTGTCGCGTTGCTCAATGAGCCACTCGCGTTCCTCCTGAGCAGCAGTTCCAATGACTTTTTCAAGGAGATCAGCAAGTTCGCTGTCTTCCGGGATGGTGTACAGCGGCGAATTTTCAATATTCACAACATGTTCGATAACCCCATATTTGTCAGCTAAAATGTCCTTGTGGTTGTTCCACGTGTCGTGACTAATCCGCGCTGCGTCGCAAATATCGGCTTCTCGGAGTTTATCGCCTCGTACACGGAGCATCGCCAAGAGTATTTTAGCTCTTGAGTTCGGCGTGAGAAGCTCAAGGAACGGATGGCCTTCGAACAGTGTGTCGGTATCGGCTTCATCCTCGGGATCAAACCCAGGAATTACCACCGTTGGGATGTCCTCGTCGTTCAATTCGTCCTCTCGGTCGTCCGCTGGTAAACTACTCATTCCATCTCTACATATTCTCCCCACCACCATATACTGGCCAGTACTTCCGTCGAGATTCGATCATCCACATATACAAAATATTTATTCTATATCAGCATAATAAATAAAAATAGTAGATGGAGAACCAGCAGACAACGCTGGCAGGAGATCTCACCGAACCCTATCGAGACCGAATGCTGCTTTATGACCTGTATGAGACACAAGAGAAAACTATCCCAGATATCGCCGAGGAATTGGACTGTTCTGAGACCACCGTGAGGAACTACCTACGACGGTTTGGCATTCTTGACCCACTTGACTCCCCCGCCTACTATACCACAAGACCCGATGGATATGACTGTTGGCTCGTTGATGGGCACACTATCCTCGTACACAGGCTCGTAGCGGTAGCTGAATATGGGATTGACGCTGTAGCCGAGGCAGTAGTTCATCACAAAAACACCCACAAGTGGGATAACCGCCCCGAAAATCTCCTTCCCTGTGATAGTCGCGCAAGGCACAGGCGTGAGCACTCGCGCCCTAAAGCCGATGAGGATCAGGGAACCTTCGACGAATGGTCTACAACTGATCATCTCCCCCACCCACAGATTGACAGCGGACACCAGGACGAGTGCCAACTAACATTCGACGACTTTGAAGAACTCTAAGTGAATAGCACGTCTCACTGCTGTTTCTAGAATTTTTGAGAAGTTGACAACCGACCAACTAGAACAGCGACACCCAATCTGCAACATGAGAACTCATCCGGGGAACCATGATTACACCTACGGATTTGCTGTTGAGCCGTCGTCAGTAAGATTGGCTCGTCATGACGGTCCCAGCACTGTCTGTGACCGTCACGGTATCACCGCCGTTATTCCAGATCGCACTTGAGGATCCCCAGTAGCGATCACTGGCCGTGTCCGAGCCGCTGCCCGTGTGGAGCGTGACGGTCCCACCAGCCGCGAGCGACGCCCCACTCGGGAACATGTAGGTGTGGCCCGCGTCGTCTGATACCGACCAGCCCGAGAGATCAAGCGTGTCAGTACCTGTATTCTCGAACACCACGTATTCATCATTTAAATTATCGTTGTCGTTCCCAGCCGCGTCGGCGTGGATCTCTGTGATAGAAAGGCTGCTCTCACTCCCTGCGTTCCGACACTGCCACAGGCCGCGTTCGGCCGCCTGTGCATCCGATTCAGCGGCATAAAACCGGTCAGACTGGGAAAACTCTGAGTCATACACGCGCGCATGGCCAGTCTGGATGAGGTCGTAGTTGAGGTTCTGGCCATCGTCGTGAATGTACGCTAATAAGCGCCCGTAGTCTCCTCGCCCATCGCTTGCCGCGTCGAGCTCAAGCGTCACCTGTTCACCCGGCTGAAGCACATCCTTCGTGTAGGCACTCGCAGCATCTCCTGCATCAGCGAGACACTGTTCGCCCGCGCTCGTATCCGGCACGCCTTCGAACTCCGTCGGGTCGTTTTCACCGTAGATTTCCGGCGTATCGATACCCAACAGTCGCACGGTGTCGGTCGTCCCGTTTGCGTATTCGATATCGACTGTATCGCCGTCAACGACCTCGGTGACCGTCCCACTCAGCGTGTCACTTGTCGTCGAAGGACTGCCCACGACGCCCGCTGGAATCGCAACGGACAACACTGCCATCACCACTACTATATGCGATGTTCGTATCACGCCCATACCTTTTAGATAATAATATATTAACATTGGTTACAAAATGTATATAGAACTACACTGACAGACCTGCCCATCGGACACACTCTCGACGGCTATTCCGCTGTCTGCCAAGCGGGCTCTGACGAAGCAGTTCCGTCCCACAGCACAGGCCACGTGCCCGTCGGTATTGTGCGCAGTCACCTGCGTGTGCTACGACTCTCAGATATCTTGGGCCAGCCGATTCGTTTCCAAATCCGCCCAGCATGGCGGACAGAAAAACGGCCCGTCGTGAGCAGGGGCGTCGATGCTGGGATATGACTCCCCGTGGCGATCGATGACGGATTCGCTGTCTCTGTGCTCGCTGTGAAACCTCGTCTCACAATGGGGACACTGGGGCTCCTGAGTAGCGGTGCGGCCATCCGATCGAGTGTAATCGAACACCGTCGAAGCGTTGGAAGAGGTCACGAATGACTGTAGGATTGTCTCCATTTAGGTATCTTATCACGATGCACTGGAACTGTCTTGTGCTCCTACTACCGCTACTGCTGTTGGCCGGCGATGCAGGGATCCTGATCCATCGGCAGAGGCACCACCAACGGGAGGTGAGACGCAAACGGTGACAGTTACACGCGTGGTGGACAGCGACACGATCGAGGTGCAGTCTACGAACAGGACGACCGAAACAAATCCCGCGAACGAAGGCCCACCGGAGTTTACTGTTCCAAAAACAGTTGAGGACCGCGACTGGCTGTTGAACTAGGGCTACGCTTCGCTCAGTTCAGAACCTCTCTCAGTTACATCAGTTATTGACGGGAAAGGTGGATACCACGAGCGATGGTGTAGATGAGTATGTTACCAACCCCTGTTACTACGAATGTCCATCCAAGCATATTCCCGATCCACCAGAAGAAGCTGCCAGGTCTGTAGAATCCGATGTTTGTGACTCCAGCGAACCCAATTAGGGCAAGCGCTCCCCAGAAGAGAAGGATTGCCGCTATTTTCCAGCCATCTCTGAGTAATTCTCGGAAATCTATCGCAGTGGGACCAGATTCAGCAGCCATAAACTAAGCATCAAATTGAGACGCAAAAGTAGTTTCTACATTGACTTCACCAGACGGACATAACCAATTCCACATAGAGTAGGGATTCTTTTCACGAAATAAATCTTTTGAGAAGAGCTTTCAATAGAGACTTATCTTCATATCGTAAGCAGTTCGGCAGTGCCGAGCAAACCGCACAGGCCGAAAGGCGAGGTGTCTGGGCATTCGACCGAGCACCAGCAACACCAGTACCGACACCGACTACCGGCGCCGATCGTGACTGTTCTGACTTCGAGACGCGAGCAGAGGCACAGCAATTCTTCGAGACCCACGACCCCGCGAACGATCCTCATCGCCTCGACGCCGATGGCAACGGACAGGCCTGCGAGTTGCTCCCATACTGAGCCACGAACTGATGCGAGGCAAAGGGTGGTGATGTGGATGAAGACAGCCGCCGGTATTGTTCTGTAATAGCAACAGACACAACGGAAGTCCCTACGCGTTCACAGAGACCGAGTGATCGACGTACTGCGCTTCCCACTCGGTGCGGGCATCGATCTCGCGGTGCCCTCGCCGTGTTACCGAGTAGGCGTTCGTCCGGCGGTCCTGTTGGCCTTTCTCAACGAGTCCCTTCTCGACGAGCGTGTCGAGGTTCGGATACAGCCGACCGGCGTGGATCTCTGTCTCGTAGTAATCCTCAAGCTCGTCTTTGATCGCCAGCCCATGTGGTTCATCGCCCCCTGCAATGATGTAGAGAAGATCACGCTGAAAACCAGTCACATCATACATATCTATTCAGCGCTTTGGGAGTGCGTTATATGGGCTTTGTCGTTACCGACGGCCCGTTCATGTCATAAATACTATCACACATCCGTTTCGGAGGGGGAACACGCTCACATGGACTGCTTGGAGAGCCACTCTCCGGCCGGCCCGTGGATGGCTAGCCCACGACTGATATTGTCTCTCCGTCTCAACACTGTCAACGTGACGATGTCGGAGCCATCCAACCACTACGTTGGCAAACTCACCCAAAAGGCAATCCTGTTCGGCCCGGACGACCAGGTGTTGCTTACGATATGTGATGATCACTGGGAACCACCCGGCGGGACGTTCGAGTACGGAGAAACGCTCGTCGGTGGCCTTCGTCGAGAACTCCGCGAGGAGTTGTCCATCGAGAGTCGTGTTGGGCCACTCGTTGAAGCATTGTACGGCGGCTGGATTGATGATGCGACGGGTGCGCCGATGGTGACACTCGTCTATCGCTGTGAGACTGACGAGCGAACCATCTCCCTGAATGACGAACACGACGCATACGAGTGGCTCCCACCGGAGACAGCAGCGGCACGACTAGCCGAATCAGTTGTCCGGCTCGGTCGGGCCGTCGAACGAGCAGCGGCCTTCGACGGCTCTCCACCGTTTGCGGCCGTTACGAATCCATACGCAGCCACCGACGTGAGTCGTGAGACTGTCCTCGAACAACTTGCTACGCTTCGAGACCCTGAGGCCACCTCATTGTAGTACGCCACACGGCGTACTGTTACCGACCGGAGAGTGTCGTATCGGTGTCAATAGTTTGTTCGAGGAACGCCTCGGGCAACTCATCCAGCTCTCCGACTTGGACCCGCCAGAGGTTCGCATACAGGCCGTCCTGTGCGAGTAGTTCCTCGTGTGTCCCCCGTTCGACGATCGACCCATCATCGAGAACGAGGATCGTATCGGCGTGGCGCACTGTCGAAAGCCGGTGAGCGATGGCGAACGTGGTGCGATCAGCACTGAACTCCCGCAGGGCCGTCTGGATCAACACTTCCGTTTCGTTATCGACGTGGGAGGTCGCTTCGTCCAGAATCAACAGCTCCGGATCGGTAATGATTGCACGGGCGATAGCGATGCGTTGGCGCTGGCCGCCCGACAGTTTCACCCCCCGTTCACCGACCTCGGTCTCGTAGCCATCCGCTAGTTCCGCAATGAAGTCGTGGGCACCAGCCATCTGCGCCGCGCGCTCGATCTCCGCCTGAGCAACGTCTGGGGTGCTGTAGGCGATGTTTTCACTAACTGTGCCGGAAAAGAGGAACGGTTCCTGAGAGACGTAGCCAATCGCCGTCCGGAGATCATCGAGTGCGACCGAACGCAGATCGTGGCCATCGAGACGAATCGTTCCCCCAGTCGGGTCGTAAAACCGAGGAAGCAGCTTTGTCAGTGTGGTTTTCCCTGAGCCGGTCGGGCCAACGAGGCCGACGAACGCCCCTGGTTCGACCTCGAAACTGATCTCCTCGATCGCTGGCTCATCAGCGGACACATAGCGGAAGGTCACGTCCTCATACTTGATGTGACCGTCGACATCGACGAGTGAGAGAGCGTTCTCGTCGTCATTGATCTCGATCTCGTAGTCGTTGAGGGCGAAGATACGAACCACTGAGGCCCGAGCGTCATGGTACAGATCGACTAAGTGCCCGGCTTGGATCAGCGGGCCTGTGAACTGACGATTGTAGGTGAGAAACGCGACGAGCGTTCCGACCGACAACGGTTTGGTGAAGAACAACGGCGGGCCGTCAAGAATCCACAGGCCGCCAATAATCACCAGAACGCCGAAGCTGAGCCAGTTGACGACATTCATTGCGGGAAAGAAGCTGATGCGTGCGGTGATCACGTCCCACCGAATGTCGAAAAGATCACGAGAGGCCCTGTCAACACGGCCAGCCTCGAATGGCTCCGCAGTATAGGCTTTCACCACCTTGATGCCGCTGAGACTGTTTTCGATGCGCGCGCTGAGCACGCCCACCCGCTGGCGGACATCGTCGTACATCGGGCGAATACGGGTGACAAACCATCGACTCATCACAGCCAGTATTGGCACTGGTAGTAACGCGATGAGCGCGAGTTGCCAGTGGAGATACATCAAAAACACGGCGATGCCGATGAATTGGGCTCCGATCCGGAGCAGATCGTCCAGAAATCGTTGGAGCAGGCGATTGAGCTCGTTCACGTCGTCGTTGAGAATGCTGAGGATCTGACCGGTCTGTTGGTCGTCGAAAAAGGCGATGCTGAGCCGCTGGATCTTCTCGTAGGCATCCGTCCGCACGACGTGTTGTACGGTTTGGGCGAACCGACCCCACGTCCAACTGCTCACCCAGCCGAGCCCAGTGCTCGTCACTGCCGCTCCAACGATGAGCCCGACCGACAGTGCCAACTGGGCTTGGGGCTCCGCTGGAAGCCACCCTCCCGGTATAAGAGGAAGCGAAAAGGGCGTCGTGTTGAGAAATACCCCATCGATTACAACCTTCAAGAGATAGGTTGGAACCAGGCTCACGACTGGCGAGAGGACTGATGCCAGCAGTGCGACCGCAATGAGCGGTCTATAGTCATGACCGTACTCCCAAAACAGTCGGGGAATCGGCCAGTCCGTCGTGTCTTGCTGTTGTTCGAACAGGAGCGATTCATCGTCGGCGTCTGCATCAGTGTTGTCAGCCGTCATGAAACAAGTATAGGCGACCACCACTCTGTTACCAGCTGTCTTGACAGAGAGACACGGCCCGAGCGGTGAGTGTTGACTGTGTTCAGTTGACTCTCTATTCCTTCCTTCAATTGATATTCACTTACTGAGTAGTCGACACGATCCGTTTGAAGTACCGTTTGTTCTTCATATTGATCCCAGTATATAGTTTTTAGCCCTATGTTACCGTACATCTGTATAAGACTTATATCCAATCTATATAATTATTATAGTACTTATGATTGGTGCCATATATCGATCTCCAAAGATCTCATGTTAGAAGAATGAGATAGGCAACGCGAGTTCTTCAAACAGTATGTACCTACTTTCCTCGAGGAGTTTTACTCAGTGCAATCGGGTCCGAGAAACTTTTAGGATAACCGTCACCTATATTTCAAGCAATTTGAGTCACAGATAGAAGTGGAATATCCGTAATGGAAACGAAACTACATGTCGCACCCGATCCGGGACCGATGATCATCGAATTCCCGGTATGGTCGAACTGTGGGACTAGTCCTGATCGGAAGTTCCGAAAGAGGAGATTGACGTGCCGTGACTGACTGAGCATCTTAAGAGAAATCATCCACCGTGAACTACCCTACCCTACTCGCTCACGGCTGACGCCGTTCGCTCCTTGAGGGTGGGGCTTCCTGTTTCCACGACGCGCTTTGCAGATACGGACGTATCCACAGGGAGCGCAGTCTCCCCAGGCGTTGATTCGGAGTATCCCACCCCTACATCTTCGAGGCCGCGAGAAAGGATGTTCCACGCCGCGTTCGCGTCCCTGTCCGCCTCAAACCCGCAGGCAGGACAGGAGTGTTCACGGACCCACAACGGCTTGTCGGTCGAAACGCCGCACGACGCGCACTCCTTGGTCGTTCCTCTCGGATTGACCGCGACGAAGTGCGTCCCCTCGCGCTCACACTTGTAATCGAGCAACGAGAGGAACGTCCGCCACGCGGCAGACGCCGTGTTGCGGCTGTTCGACGGCGACTCCATCATCCCCTTCACGTTCAGGTCTTCGACCGCCATGAGGTCGTACTCCCGAGCGTAGTAGTTCGAGAGTTTGTGCAAGAAGTCGCGGCGCTTCCGTCGGAGGTCGGCGTGACACTCCGCTACGCGCCGTCGTTGCGTCTCATAGTTGTTCGACCCGTGTTGCTTCCGCGAGAGTTTCCGTTGCTCACGCTCCAAGCGTTCGCGCTCGTCGGAGAGGTCGAGCGACCCGACGGCGGTTCCGTCGGTATCGTGGGCGTACTTGAGAATCCCACGTCGATGCCGACGCACTTCTCGGGATTCTCAGGCGGTTCGGGCGGCTCACGGTCCATTTGGACGCCGAACATGGCGAACCACTCACCCGTCGGTTCCTTCTTGACCGTGACCTGTTTGAGCTTCGCGTCGTTGGGGATGGCGCGGTGGAGCCGAATCGGTATGTCCGCGAGTTTCGAGAGTGACAGCACAGTCTGACCGCCCTTCTTGTCGAGCTTGAAGCCAGATTGACTGTAGGTAAAACTGCGGAACTCCCGGCGGCTTCCACTTGAGTTGACCGACGCCGTAGCCGTTCTTCTTGAGCGCCGAGAGTCCTTTGAGGTTATCGAACAGGCGTTCTACGACGGTTTGGAGAACCTTCGAGTACACGTCGGAGAGGCCGTCCCACCACTTCTTGAGGTCGGGGAGTTCCGACCGCAGGGCGGTCATGGACGGCAGTTCACCGTGTTCGTCTTGGTACTCGTTGAGACGGTAGAGCGTGTGGTTGTACAGTTGCCTACAAATGTCTCGGTGGCGGTCCAACTCCTCACGGTGGGCGTCGGACGGCTTGAGACGGAACTTGTAGGCGTAGTACATTCTACTCGCGTTGGTCCTCTACGTACTGTTTTAGCACATCCAGCGATACCTGCCCCGTCGAGATGAGGCAGTACGAGTCGTTCCAGAACGAATCGCCCCACAGTTCGGTCTTGAGTTCGTCCGCGTACTCGTCGCGGATACGGCGGGCAGTCGCGCCCTTGGCCGTGTTGATGAACTTCACGAGGTCTGTGGTTGGCTTCGCTCGGAAGAGGATGTGAACGTGGTCGTCCTCGCCGTCGAGGTTCGTCAGTTCGACACCGTAGTTGTCCGTGAACTCGCTGATGACCTCGTGAATGAATTGGGTTCGCTCCTCGGTTAGCACTCCGCGCTGATACTTCGTGGTGAGTATCAGGTGGTAGTGCAGGGAATACGTCGAGTGCGCTCCCGAGTTGAGGTCGTACTCCATTGGGTTCGGTCAATACTGTGCTACTCTACTGTAAAAACATTGTAATTGCGTGGGTCTGTGAGCCTGCCACCGAATCGTGTATGAGAACCGTGCGGCGTTCACGAGACGCTTCGCGTCTCGTTAGCCCACAAGAGCTTCAGCTCTTGTGAACGCTGTATCCCCTCCCTGCTCGCGCCTCCCGTTCGGTCGGCGCTCGCTGAGGAAGGGGGCTTAGCGCCTCAATTCAGCTAAAGAACGCGAATACCTGAACGCTGCACCGACACTCGTTGTGACTGTGGAATGCTCCAAACGGTTCCATGACAACGTAACGGACGCGATTGAGACGCTGGCCGCGAATGACAGTGTGGGTGAATCACTAACGCTGTCGCTCACCAGCTATGAGGAGCTGCTGAAAACGTTCACTGCGACGACCCTCAAGCTCATCGAAACCATCCGACAGGAGGAACCGACAAGCATGAACGAAGCAGCTCGGGCAGTCGACCGGGATGTGAAGAACGTCCACGAGCAATTAGTTCGGCTGGAAAACCTCGGTGTGATCTATTTCGCAGAGGAGGGACAGGCGAAATGTCCCGTCGTCTGGTTCGACGAACCCGTGATGCGCGTTCCGTTCGCATCAGAATCGAACCACGCGGCTGCGGCTCCGTGACCACCACTAACGGACGGTGATCCGGACGAGCGATAGACGGACTGTCTGGATCGAAATCGATGGTCTTGCGTGGACCTCACCAGCTTAGTCGGTCCGATTGGTATGATTTATCGACGCAAATTAATCGTCAAGATTCAATCATCTTGCTGGAAGAACGAGCGGTATGACAAATGTGATCGTCAAAGCCGCCGTCAAGGACGCGCTCGGGGAAATAGATGTGGCGTCGGATCTCTATGACGTGCTCGATGAGGAGGTGCAGAATCTCCTCGACGACACCGAACGTCGAGCACAGAAAATGGTCGGAAGACGGTGCAGTAGCGCGATTGTTGTCGATGGTCATGGTTCCGGCGACCGTTCCGTTTGGCGTAACACCCTTCACGATTATGCACTATTAAGATCATAACCCCACTCACGGAGCACCTCAGCGACTAGTTCAGGGTTGCGCTGAGCCACAACCATTGCGGCTTCTCGATAATCCGACTTATAAACATCCTCACCAAGTTGCTCTTCGAGTGTCTCTTGGAGTTCAGATTCAGATTCAATGACATCTTTTCGAAGAAAGTATGGGACCTGCTCGCGGCCTTCATTCACTTTTTCTCGCCGGAGTTTATATGGGAGTGACTCGATCGTCGGTCGTCGAGAACCTGTTTTAGACTCGCCGATAGACTCTGAAGTCGTATCGGTTGCTGTGTCGGATCGCGTTTCACGTGACTCAGTTGCTTCGGAGGTAGATATATCGACCTCTTGGTCAGTGGACTGTTTGTTACTATCTTCCGAGTCATCGAGGCCGGCATTTCGGGAGCCAGATTTCAAGCCCATTACACAGTCACCTCCGGAGATCCAATATCTGCTTCTCGCTCAAGGTATCGAGATAGTTCATCAAATTTGTTAAGCGTAGTAAGCTCATAGTCCCGCTGTCGATTGCGGTACTCTTCGATGTATTTGTAGGGGCTGCACTGCTGTTTCCAACATCCCTCGATCAATGAGCCACGTTGACCGATCACGATAGGTACCGGAAATCCATCGTTCTGTACTTTTTTAAGAATCTCTTGTCGATCACGAGTCTCTTTGTATCCGATCGGAACGATTGCGAGTACTCCCACATCGATATTGATGTTCTGTTCTAATCCGTCAACGAGATCATCAAGTCCATCAATCGACTCTTCCCCTTTTGCAGTCACCTCAAACGGGATCACGACGTTCCTAACAGCCACGAGTGTATTGTACAAAATCGGACCTGCCTTCCCAGCAGTATCGACAATAACCACATCATACTCTTCACGGATATCGGCCTCACGGAGAATCCGATGAAGCTGATGATACATGCTGTAGGATTCTCCAAAATTCTCGGCTTGATCCTTCTCGTTAAGAAGGAACTCTTCGAGATCTTCGAGCATATTATGCGATGGAATCAAATCAACCCCTGCTTCGACCTCGTGAGTGAGATTGTAGAAATCACCTTTTGGTCGTCCCACCAGATGACGAACAAGATTGTCTATGTTTGGATCGCCTCGATCATAGTCGGGACCGAAAAAGTATGTGAGGCTCCCGTTCTGTGTGTCCATGTCGATCGTGAGGACGTTATGTCCTGAACGCGCGTGACTGACGGCGAGAGTGGCTGCAGTAGTCGTTTTGCCAACTCCACCAGCCTCTGAAACTGGGGTGTAAGTGAGCATTAGTGGTATAGTTGAAGGCAACAAGCATAAATCTAAGGTAGACGATATCGCTGCTACATTTACCTATAAGATATAGCTATACTCTTCAACTATACCCTCCAGCGATACTCTACAACTATGGTGTATGCTCATATCACATAGCGATAGCTGGCAGCTATACAGTCCCAATAGCTACAATCACCGCTATTATCGTTTCCACAGACTAAGCAGGCCAATTGCTCCGGACCATACAGAACATCCTGATTCCCCCGAC
>NZ_CP096021.1:300000-415306 GCF_023115355.1 Halocatena salina | reverse complement strand
ATTACCGATTATTGGTATAGTTATTTAATAATTATCGCACGACTCATCAGAGCATCTCGGAGATCACTGCCGTCTGTGAATACGACTTGGAGACGAATCCCCACCTCCAGCAGGCGCTCAGACGGGTGGTTGCCGAAGCCCACGAGGAGGCTGTGGAGTCGTTCGGCGAAGGGCTTGTCGACGCCGGATTAGACGAGCCCTTCGTCGCCGAAGCGAACATCGAGAAATTAACAGCCCTCGATGAGCTGTGGGATCGTTTAGTGGGCTGTACGACTGCCTTACCCATTCCCGGTTTTATGAGCTGTACCGTGGAGATGCAGCCGGCGCGGGCAGGCGAGTCGGAGGATCGATCCCCGAGCGCTCGAATTCGTCTCTCGGCCGTCGGTAGAGAAGACACGGACGGCCCAGCGGTTGTTGGTGCTACTCATCGAGCATGGGTGTGAGCAAGGACAGGACTTCGACCACCACGAAAACGAGGACCATGGCCATGCGCTCGTCGAACACGAGCAGATCAAGAATCACTGGAAAACGGTTGGCGCGTTCCTGACGCGCCATCTCGAACTCTAACACCAACATGCTCCGTTCCCTCGCCACTGAGGAGACCGGCACGAACGTCTCCCTTTCGTGTGCGATTCGCTCAGGCCCGCTGCCCTGCCGGCGTGGGTGTAAGAGCGCGCGAGCTCATGGTTCCGACGATTGTTCGGGATCTCTGTACGCCGTTGCTAGCGAGTCTCGTTACGGGCGATATCCACCCCGTCGTGGTGTGGAGTGATTCGGGCATACGTCCGCTGAGTCATTCCCACCGTTCTTCGGTATCGAAGCGGCCGAACCCGGCTTTACGTCGATGGGGCATCATGCGATGCTCGCGGCCGTGATCGGGACCGTCCTGTACAGACGCTTGATGATGGCGACGAGCCGTTCCTCCTCGTCGAACACGGTTACGGCGGCCACGTGAACTATCCGGGATTTCGTGACCTTCAACTCCCTGAACGTCCTCGTTGCTTCCAGAGTTGGTAGGCTGAGTCTCATGTCGTCCCTCGACCGGGAGGACATCGCGGCTAAACTGAAACCGCCTGAGTTCAGATAGAAAGTGGTGTTACACCGCTTGACCGTCCGTTACAGGGGCTATCCACCGGCACGATTCGCGGATGGTTCGTACGCAGCTGTCAATCTGTTCGTCCCCTGCTAGTTGATATGTCCGACGGACACCGCTGCATGTGTTCAGACAGTGTGGCTCCATACTTTCAGTAATCCCTAACCGGACCTCAACACCGCCGATGGACGGTAGGCAGCGGTCGAACGACACGTATGAAGGGAATTCGCGGAAATCGTTGAGACATGAAATACATTAGCCATCTTTTAGCCATGCCGTTACCATAAATTGACAGTATAGACGGAGCTGTTTCAATTCTGCATTGGGTTTCTAGGGTATTGCGGCCGCATCAGAAACCCACGACGGGATTGAAACTCGATGTCGACACGGACGAACTCAAGCGAGCATCGATACTCGCGCTCGGTGGAGGTCGTTCTAACTATGACGTGTTTGAGTTTCTTGAAGCCGTTCTCGATGCCCCACCGATGGCGATTCATCGAACTCCCACTCACCACACATCTGAGAGACCATCGTCCTCGTCCAGCACAAGGACATCGATCGAGATGAGCTGCTCATCGACACTCGAAACCTATCTCGCAACCCCCACCGAGGAGAACATCATTAGCTCGATGAGCACCGTCGCCTTATGAACCGATATGACCGATAATCCGTCGGTGCTGCAGCTGCACCACCCAGATGATAATCGATTCTCTCTCAGATTCATCAGCGACGACAAGCAGGATCGATCTAAGAAGGCGTCTCAACTATCAGAGGAGTCCGACGTAGAGATGGCGATCGCTGATGAATCACTCAGCGGAGGAATGGTTCACCTTCTGTACACTAGGCCGCTCTTCGAGACTGCGTACCCCGCGTTCGAGACGCAAGAGGACGTCATTGAGTGGTTTGATGCGGAGTTCTCTGGAGGAGATAAGCAGATTCTCTTCGCCATTATCGATATTTTCGATGGAATCCTTACAGAGAAAGAAAAACAGGGTGCAGAGTTTTCCATGTACAAGACGATGGACTTGGAGAAGATCCCTGGTATTCTGAATCGGGTTGAGTGGCGACAACTGGTTCCCGACGTGGGTACAGAGTTGCTCTCGTACTTCATTCTCGCCCATCCGATGCCAAACACGAACCACCGGACTGGAATCGGACTGCTTGACCGGTATCTCACCTCCTACGATGAGGGCTTCACGATGCCGGACACCGGTGAAGAAGGCCAGTGGTACCAGTGGGCGCGGGAGTTCATTTACGATTCAAAACGTATCCTCACACTTCGAAATCAGCTTCCATTGTTGATGTGGGCGCGGCAGACGGGTACGAATGCGCTGAGCGCAAAGAAGGAATCCAGATTACTCTCGCAGAGATCGACGTAGACCGAGATGATCACCGGAGCTACTACACGGATTGTCACCTCGATCGAACCCGTGAATTCGTTGAGACAGCTTTAGAAGAAGCTGACGCCACTCACTTGCTGGAAGAAACGGACGATGGAAAACGAGCGTTCGTTGATCGGTTACGAGGAAAAAGTAGCTAATCGGGGAGATGAGCGAGTTTGCGCCCGATTTCATGCGAGTCCTTGCTGAGTTGGGAGCGTTCTCCCATCTGCTCTTCAAGGATTTGCTTGAATTCGTCAAACTCCATTAGTACACATGGATAGACGCTGACGCCATATGAATGTGGTTATCGAATCAATTCACCAGAGGATGTGCTGAGGGAGGATTCATCTCGAAGAACACTATTGATTGGTAACACTACAGTCGTATCGCCTTGGTCAGGAAGGCGACATTCTGTGACGTGTGCGACTCGAATAGGTACCGAAAACACCCAAGTTGAGTTCTCAAAGCTAGTCGAAACCCAGCTCGATGTCGGAGATTACAGGGATATACGACATCAGAACGCCACGGTCGATAGAACACCACATCACTCACCGAGTAAAATCGCTGCGATCGAGGCGCTGCTCGACGCCACCCACCTGCCGAGCGACCTGTGGAGTTCGTCATCGGCAATGAGCGGGTGCTTGTGCTAATGTGCGGAATCCTTAGGACCGATGCTAGCCCATTGTAGTACACGAGGATGGGCGTTCCGGAGCGGTGCTTCGTGGACCTTTATAAGATTCGTGTACAGGGGGAGTCCACGAAGATGGCCCTAATGCTCACGGCTGGAGAAACGTTTATGGGGACTGTCGCCGGATCTCCACCCCCTGTCACAGTACCCTAGAAACCCAATGCGGGATTGAAACGGTGAGTGAAATCGTCTCGTTGCCGTTGTAGACGGTCACAGTACCCTAGAAACCCAATGCGGGATTGAAACTCTCGACACCGTCTCGGGTGTTCGGTTGAAAACGTGTCACAGTACCCTAGAAACCCAATGCGGGATTGAAACAGTGCATATATGAAAGACGAGCTCCAGATCGGTGAGTCACAGCATCCTAGAAACCCAATGCGGGATTGAAACATAGACGCCGAACATGGATCGACGGCTCGGCATAATACTTGGCTATCCACCTGATGCAGTGCAATTCTTCCTTGATCACGACGGGAATGGACCGAGTCACACGAACTCGTCGCCGAGGGCAAGCTTTCATCCCGACGAGAGGGCCGACGCTGGCTTCGTTGTGTATCGCCACCACGACTCGATCGAAGGCTACGAGAGGCCCATTCAAACGGAGCGACAGATCCGCTTTCGACTCGAAAACCTCACAGAGAAATGAGACCTTCGGATTTAACGCGTTTGTTGCTGGCCAGGGCCTCTCTACGAAACAAGGCACGTCCTGAAAAGGCGATGCAGTTGCGGAACTACTGCAGAAACATTCCCATATGTTATATTTCCTATTACCATTATATCCTGAATCGACCTCGTTTATTTTATTTCAATTGATACATTTTATCTATTTTTATAATAAGATACACATTTATTGCTAGTTGTTGGACGACAGTGAAAGGCTGCTATGCCAGGCAGCGTCAAAAATACCGATCGATAATTCGATCTGCGGTGTGGAGTGCGAGCGCTTGTCCCGTGTTCGTTGGATTCACGCCACCGAGACCGTTGGCCAGCGCACTGTGATCTGCGACGAACAGTCGGTCGACATCGTATGCCTCACAGGCAGTGTCAAGGACCTTTCCCATCGCCATCGTCGAATGGAGATGGATCCCCATCGGCGGCGCATCGGATCGGTGAATGTGGTCTGCGCCTGCTTCGCGTAGGATCCGTGCACCGATCTCTGCGAGCTTGTCTCGGCGTTTGATGGCCCCTTCGCTGGGGACGTAGTTAATCAGTGGAATCGGCCCGTGCTCGTCGGTAATACCAGGGGCAACTGTAACGCCGTTGCGCTGTTTCGGACGGTCATCAGTGAGGATGAACAACGAGAGCATACGGCGGTAGTTAGCGAGTAGTCGCTTGAGCCGTTTGCCAGCGATTCGACCCATCGTGTCCCACGGCGCGTCAGCGGAATCGTTCATGAACGCAAACCCCGACCGACTCGCCCCAAAGCCGATGAACGCCCCGAAGCCGGGCTGGGTCCCTGTCGGTTGGAGCATCCCGAGACCGGGGTAGTCGAATCGAGCTGCGCTGGTTTGTCCCGCATGCAGGTCCACTGTTGATGTCCCGATCTGATTTTGGAGACTCTCCTCGGTCCAAAGGCCGATGATGCCGTCAAGAAGGTGGTGTGTGAGCCCCCTACCAACCCATCCATTGTCCGGCAAACCCGTATTATGCCACAGCCGCGGCGTCTCAATGGCACCGGCTGCAAGCACCACCACCTCGCCACGCACACGCTGGATGTCGCCCGACCACGTGTCACGGAACTTCACCCCGGTCACAGTTGGCGTGTCTCCGAGGGTTGTCTCTGTCAGCACGTCAATGACGAAGGCGTTCGGGCGAATCGTGACGCCTCCCGAACGGAGTGCAGCTGGGACGAAAGCGACGTTGCTCGCGCGCTTTGCCTTCTCCTCGAACGGGGCATCGATAGGATGGGGGCTGCCCAGAATTTCCGCAAGTCCGAGAGTGTCACCGGTTACCTCCGGATAAGTGAATGGTCCCTCATACCCCTCGGAGACGTGGAGTTTTCTATCCGGCTGGCGGATGGCGTTTGGCTGTGGCCGATACCCTGAACTCGTGATGTTCTTTTCATCGAGGAGATCCCATCCGGCGGCTTCTGCACCCCGGAAGAACAGCTCCTCTGTGGCAGTAGTTGGTGCTGGGGCGACATCGGTCATCTCCTCGATCTGTTTGTAGTAGGGGATCAGGTCCGCGTAGCTGAACGCGTCGGGCCAGTGGACCTGTTCATCGATAGCGGCCGGATACGCCCGGGGATAGTTGCTTGCATACATCAACGATGTCCCACCGACGCCAGCGGCTTGAATGACGATCCCGTCGCCAGGATATTTCCGGAGCCAGCTCCCACGCTCGTGGTCAGCTGGTCCCCACAGTAGTTTCTCGAGCATTTCCACCTCACGCTTAGTGAACTGCTCGTCAAGCAGTTCTCCACTGAGATCATCGACTGACGAGGAACTATCACCTCCGGCATCCTGATGTGGATGTGGCCACTGCTCGTTGCCGTGGAATGGTCCGGCTTCAAGCAACAATACGTCAAGCCCCGCCTCGCCGAGCCGCCACGCCGCGACTGGACCATCCGCACCAGCACCGACGATTACGACGTCGTACGCCTGTTGAACCATCAGCCACTCACCTCCCCGGTGCCGGAGTCCTCCTTGCGGGTTTGTTCGGGATATATCTCCTCGTAGCCGTCAGTGTCGTAATCGTTCTCTCGGAAATTTCCCGGTTCGAACCTCAGTTCGACTGGACTGTCGACCTTATCGATGGTCTTCCAGAGCTGGCCGGTCCCAAGCGGACTTGTGGGCGTGCCCCAATAGCCACGGAGAACAGCGTAACCATCAGCGATCCCTGGAAAGTCGGTCTGTCGCCAGCTCTGGACGGCACTCGGATCGTTCCTAAAACCGCGCTCATCGGGCGGAGCGGTAAAGTCCGTATAGCCTTGCCACTCGCCATAGTAACCCACCTCCGTGAACCCGATCACGAACTGTCCAATGATCCCGGCGTCGCCTTCAACCAGCGGTTCCGGCAGCTCAGCGGTATCGAACTCGACAGTGTCCAGCACGTGGATCGCACGCAACCGATCCTGCCGTGAGAGCTTTGCGAACGGCCCTTCAGAAAGCTCTTCGATCGGATCGGACAACAGTCCCCCGAGATCGAGTAAGTCAAGGGCCCGTGACAGCTCTGGCGGCTTCTCGTTCTCACCCAGTGCGATGAGCGTCGTCGCTCCTAGATCGAGAACGACTGCAATGATCTCTGCGAGTCGGAGCGTACCGAGTTCCCCGAGCCGAGGCAACCCAAACGAGACAAAGCTGTTAAGAAATTTGATGAGATACTCATCGATGTTCGCTGTGAGTCCACCAGGGACGTGCTCCTCACCGAGCGATCGAAGTGCCGGCGTTCGTGGCACAACCATGTCAACGACCGCTCGAAACGTCACTCGGGTGTGTGGATCGGTGATTGACGGCGCACTTCTTATCTTTTGTGTTGAGGCTGGGGGGAAGCCGATCCCTCCAGCAACGGCCAACGTCTGTAACACCGACCGACGAGAGATGTGTTCCTGTACCATATTCTATGATATTCTTCATAAATAAAAATCTCTTTGAATAATGTTAATATATTAATCTCTATTAATATATTACATGTATCTATAAATAATATTGTATAATATTCTTTGAGTAGAAATTTCAATCAGTAGATCGAATGGGTAGTATATAGAGAGATTTATTCTACATGCATGGTGAAATCATCCTTCGCAGTCAGTCCCTACCCTGAACTGTCTCGTCAGAACGAGTGAAAGTAGTCTATTCTCATCGCAACAATCTAAGACCACTTTTCAATGTGGTTTCGAGTGGAATAGTTGAGTTGGTTTCGTATTTCTCTGGAGGTACGATCGAAACGAGGGATGTCCCAAACCTTAGTCAATAATCGGCCGTTCTTCCACTTCGTTTGTTGATTGAGACCACAGTACAACGTCCACTTCTCAAACGCTGACTTCACAGGTGAGATAGCCTGTGAAAACTGAAAACGGGCAACTTGTTCAGTAGTTCTCGTCGATGTGTCGTTAGGTTGAACAGGGATTGGATCGCGCTGTCTGTTTGTCGGTGATCTCCGGAGTAAGAGTGGATATCAGGGCCATCCTCGATTTGCGTCGTCAACCCTCAAGGAAACCAGTGTTGGGGTGCTGGAACATCCTGGTCCGGTTCCCCGATTCTAACCCACCGAGTACCGTGCCTCTACTTGCATCTATACACGCAATGTGTCTAATATCTTCTATTAGAAATATCTATTAGAGAGTTCTAGTAGCGATGACTAAGTAGTTTTAGATGGTAACATATATTGGAAATGGCTGTTAGCAATCAACCAATGACGCTTGCCTCACGGCAGTTGAACGGTCTCGATGCAGTACTGCTCGATTTGCTGTACGATGGCCGGGTAACGCCACTCTCGGCACAGACGCTGTTATCCGAGCGCTCGGTTGCGGAGGGTTCCCGGCAGTACACCAACCGACGACTTGGCCGACTAGCCGAACACGGGCATGCCCGGAACATTGAAGGAAGCGGCGTGTACGAACTCGTTGATGACCCACGGCCAGTGAGTGATGATCTCGCCATTGAGCAGTTCAAACGATTGAGTGAAGCACTTGACACGCCGATCACCGTCGGTGAGACCGTCTATGAGACCGGTGATCGTCACCCGGTCGCTGATGGGGTGGAGGATGACGATCCATAACGTCTCCGTCCGGCGGATTGCTGCGTGGTACCTTACGTCGGCAGCCGTCGCTGTGGATCACCTTCGTTTGGATATGGACACAACGTCCGGGAGGAGCGTTTGAATGATGAGCAGTCGCATTATGGTGTGCTGTGCTATCTGTGATATGTCCATCCGAACTGAGCGAGGGCAGTGACGGCATGCTGACCACCTTCCAGTCGAAGACGCTGATCGAATGCAGCTGTTGTTTACGTTTCAGGACTCGAGTGATGACCGTGGTGAGTGAGTAGGATGTACAAACGAGGACACTTCGGGATCGGGTTACTGGTCCTCGCCCCCATGTACTACGGGTTACTTCCCGATCGGCCGATTCTGGCGCTGTTGCTCTCGGGGATCTTGGTGATTCAGGGGCTCCCCGACAAAGACCAGGGAATCAGTTGGCTCAAGCACCGCGGGACGAGTCACTCGTTGGTCGCAGTGGTTCTCGTCGGCGCTGTGTGCGCGGGTATAGGGTGGGCTGCTGGTGAGTATATCCTCCCCCCGATTGCGACAGGGCTCTCGACTGCAGCGACATCAGCTGAGACGCCTGCCGCGTGGTGGGGGGATCGGCTGCTGATGTACGACGCTCCAACGATGGCTCTCATCGGGTTCGCTGTTGGGGCCGGTGGAATTGTGACCCATCTCCTCGGGGATATCATCACGCCAATGGGCTTGCAGCCGTTCCGTCCGTTTTCAGAGCGCCAGTACAACGTCGCGTATATACCAGCGGCAAATCCGTACGCGAATATTGGGTTTTTTGTGCTCGGTCTGCTGGCGATGCTAGTCATTCTCGCGTCAGTGTACGGTGTTCTTTGAAGTTTCTTACAGTACAACGAAGGATATAACGGCCAGTACAGCGAACAAGAGTCTGTCGCGGGCGATCTGGCCACGGCGATCTGTGTTGATTCTCTCAAATGGACAGCAGCTGTCGTCTCCAGCCGAGGAGATCACACCGCCGTCCTCAATCGAGCAGCGGCTTTTCAGCGTATAAAACGTGACTTCCTAGGATCATTCGTTGGCCGTCTCGAATAGTGGTCGTGATTCTGCTGGTTGATTCTCGTAGATGATGCAATGCAGGCTGTTCGTGCCGCCGATCATACCACTCTGTTATCTGAATCATTGATTCACAGATTCCACACTTCTTTGAATTATTGAAGGAAACAAGTATATTTGGTTCTTTAGGTCATTGAGGTATGGAATCGCTGAATCAATGAAGTAATGATTCAAAAATCTATTTGTTCAATAGTTCTTCGACTCTTTGATTCATGTATTCGAGGATTCTTTGAATCATTGTTGTGCGGGCTATCGGCGATGGTTCCTCGATTTCAAGACTCCTTTATTCATTTACTCTAAGAGTTTATGAATCAAAGAGTCATGGATTTACGTATTCGTACTGTAAAAGACCTCTACTAGCTGTTTCATTATTAATCCATCCGGAATAATCGTCTGACGTGTCTTTATGAATTATGGATTCAATGAATCATGCATGGGTTCAAAGCCACATGGTTGGGGGATTAATCCCTCAACGGGTATTCCAACGATCGCATTTGGCAATCAAAAAGGAGGGACTGGAAAGACTACTGGGACCATCAACAGTGCTGCTGCACTTGCGGTAAATGGGCATGATGTCCTCGCGATTGATATAGACCCACAAGGGGACATGACGAAGGGACTTGGTCTTGGTCCCGGTGATGGAGAGGACCCATCGAACCCGAAAAACGACCTTCCAAACCTGTTGGTCACGGATGAGGGGAATCTCTTAGATGTCCTCGTCGATAATCCTCGCACAGAGGACATCACCCTCGCGGATATTCTCATTTCAGATGATCAGTTCGATCATCTGAATTTCGATCTGGTTCCCAGTCACAAAGATATGGGACTAGCGCGGGATTGGATGGATGACGCCGATTCCCGCTTTGCGTTGCAGTATGCTCTTGAAGAGTTGACCGAGACGTACGACTACGATTTCATACTTATCGATTGTCCCCCTGACCTCTCGGTACTGACAGACGCGGCGTTCATCGCGGCACAGAACGTCTTCCTATCAGCCCAAACGCAAGCAACGTCACGCGATGCACTTGATGAGCTGTGGGATCAGCTCGAATCGATTGAGGACAGACAAAACACCGACATCGCCCTTGTTGGCCTTCTCGCCAACATGTTCCGTGATGACGGGCAATCTCGAAAATTCATTGATGTATTCGAAAAACAGTGGTCGTCAATGACCCCGATGTTCAAGCTCCCTGTTCGAGTGGCAATCCAGCGAGCGTGGGATAACGGTCAAGACATCTACGAGTGGGACGACGACAACGATCAAGCGGTTGAGCGGGACCGCTTCTTGGAGGTTGCAGAGACGATGGAACGAGCATTCGATAGAACTACGGTGGAGGCCTGACCATGCCGCGCGGGATGGATGAACGGTTTGAGGACCCGTCTGGACCGTCCGAGCAGAAGGATACCACTGAAATTACTTCCGGAAGTTCGATCTCACGCTCCGAAACCGAGCCTAGCCCGGGAGATGTCTCGTCGGTAGACAATGACTCGGACGAGTTGAATATCCGTGAAGACTGGGATCCTGCAACGATCTACGTTGAACCGGAGCTAAGTGAAGAGATGGAGATCGCATTTACTCGGCTTAAAAAACAGCTGAAGCGGGACGGACATACTGTCCGAAAGAACGAGCACTTCTACCAGGCAATTTTCGAAATCGCCTTTGAGGACCATCAAGAGCAAACAAAAGAGCGTGTTCGTGAACTAGCGAAGCAAGACTCAGGGGGTCAGTGAAGTAGTGAATCATTGATTCATTAACTCAGTTATTCATTGCCTCTTGTATCGCCGGACGAACTACCACTCGTTGGTCCGACGGGATCAGCACGAGATCGACGCTCGCACCAAGTGGGAAGCACAGTACGTTGACCAATCGATTCCTGTTTGGTACGGTCATCGACGAGACACAGCCGGATTAAGGGATGTCTGTTAGATTTGGCAGCGTGACAGATGCCATGATCACCTCCATTCACTGTCATCTTCTCTCATGGCTGGGTTCCCTGGATAGGATACAACAGAGGGATTCCATGAGCTACGATGCTAACTCAAGTGTTGGACGGAAATATTTACAGGGACATGCAAGGAGTGGGTATTGTGAACCCTCAATTACCACCATCTCCATCCGGGCACCCAGTTATCAAGCATGCTCTTCAGTTTGCCCGTGATCCGCTCGGTTTTTTGGAGACTGCCACGTCAGAGTGCGGAGACGTCTACCGAATAAAGCTCCCAGGGGTTGATGACGTGTTCGTGCTCGCCCATCCTGAATATCTCCACCAAGCTCTTGTAACCGACATCGACGCATTCGGGAAAACCGAAGATTTTCGGCGGGCCTTCGGTAGCGGCTTACTCTCAGCCGAAGACCAGCAATGGCGCCGCCAGCGTGAGACTCTACAACCACTATTTTTCTACGAACAGATCCAGGGCTACACAGACGAGATGGTAGCGTGCACAGAGCAACGGCTCGCTACCTGGGAGGAAGGCGAGACTCGTGACATTGAAGCGGAGATGCGAGATCTCACGCTCGAAGTTTTGTTTGCAACCCTCTTCGGCCGAGAGATGAAGCCGGGAGAGGACAAGGAACTCCGCGAGGCGGCTGATGGACTCAATGATTGGTTTGTTCCTACGTCATGGATACTCCCCCGCTGGCTACCGACGCCTGCACGCCGGAGTTTCAACCAGTCAGCCATGCGGCTCGGCCAAGAAGTCCGTTCACTTCTAGAAGAGGATGGTAAGCATGCACAGCGGCAGGCTACTGATACTGGGCTGCTGAACGACGTTCGAGAAGGAGGACAGCAATCGCAGCCATTATCGGCTAATTCAGGCACGCACGATCTCCTCACGCAGTTACAACAGGCTCGCGACACTGATGATAATGAGCAACTCAGTACCCAAGAGATCGAGGATCAACTAGTCACGATGGTATTTGCAGGCCACGAGACGACGGCAGCCGCGCTCGCGTTCACCTGGTACTTGCTGGCAACGCATTCGGATATTCGTGAGGCGTTTCACGAAGAACTAGATACGGTATTGGATGGAGCGTCCCCTTCCTACGAAGATCTATTAGATCTACCATTTACCGACCGTATTCTCACTGAGGCCCTCCGTCTGTATCCTCCCGTTCATACAATCCCCCGCCAGACAGAGGCCGATGTCGACGTGAATGGATTTCACATCCCTGAAAACCGCGAGGTCCACCTGTCAGTTATCCACGTTCACCGGGACGAACGATTCTACGATGACCCCCTCACGTTCTCGCCCGACCGATGGATGGATGGGTTTGAAGAGGAACTGCATGACTTCGCGTACGTTCCATTCGGTGGTGGGCGTCGGGCGTGTATCGGGAGAAAGTTCGCACTGCTCGAAGCGAAAATCGTTCTCGCAACAGTTGGACAGCGGTTCCAGTTCAGGTGGGAAGCGGGGAATGCTTTCAGTCTTGACCCACGAGTCACACTCCGAACGGAGGATGGCATTCCCCTACGGCTTGGGAGTCGGTAACAGTGGGGACCCTCACGGGTCCGATCTGTATGTAGTTGTTTCGAGCCTACAATGGGTGTGGTCCACTCAAACAACAGCTGAGACTGCTCTTTTTCTGCTTCCAGCAGCTGAGAATCCGCTGGCTTTTAGCTGGGGGAGATATCAAGCGTGTTCTATCGTCCAGTTCTGTCCTTCCGTCTTTTCGTATACGTTCTCGGCGCTCTCATGGTACGGCATCTTCCTCTCTAGTTGTTTTTCTCTGCAGGAACACCAATCAGTATGGGTGCTGCTGCGTATGAGACATCTGCTGTGCCCTACCAACCATCCTAGAGTCGTTCCGAGTACAGAGAAAGGAGATAGTGACGACCTATATTATTCTAGATAAGTTACAGAAAACGACGACATATTAGTACAGATATGGGAACGTTATGGATGAGCTGAATTGGTACCAGTAGAAGAGCCCTCGCTTTGAACCCGTAATAACGATCTTCCCCGATGAGATGCCCAGCGATTCGTCGACGAGGGGATACCTACTATGTAAAGAACGATGAATGGACGAGATAAAGCCATTTTCGAAATCGTTCGAAAGCACTATAGCAACCATTTGATTGTCCTGACTGGTACTACGAGAAAGTCAACGGGGTAATCCCATGGAATTATCCCAACTCAGTGTGCTTAAAGCGTCGGTATCCGATGAAGACAGGCACAGTCATCCATACAGATAACACGACAATCCCGAATACATTCGGAGCGTGAGGTCCTGCTACCGTCGTGCCGTGTAGGAGTCCCTCCAGTAGATCCGGAACGTAATGGCGTGCAGCGTTGAACGCATTGGACGGACTGAGACGGTTTACGTACAGATACCACGTGGGCTCTTTGAGCGATCGCAGATACGCTAACTGACTCGGTATCTGCCTGCTTCCAGTGAAGATAAATGAGCATAGGGGGAGGACGAAGGATGTCCAAAGTGGCTCGACCAGTGCATAAATGCCGATCAGGAGACCGATCGTCCGACTCTCACTGGTAACAGAACTCGATACGCCTACGGTCATCCCAATCCAGGCGAGCGCGTAAAGAAGGAGCGCAAGTGTTCCGCCCAGCACTTCGGTGTACGCTATCGTCCCAAAATCGGTGATCACGAGAACGGATAGTAGCAACAAGGGAATCAGAACGGAAGCGACAAGGATCAACGATCGGCCGGCATATGTACCGAATACGACATCACGACGGGTACATGGTTGACCTAAAAGCACACGAATACTTCCCGAGCTGCGTTCACCGACGATTGATTTGAACCCAACACCAATCGCAGCGAGTGGAAGCCACAAACTAAATTGAGCAATCGCGAGCGTGAACGGTCGATCAACCTGCTGGAGAACGCCTGAAGACATATTGGCCCACCATGTCGAGACAATTAGGAGTGTCATGAGTCCAGTAATCACCCACAGCGACCGGGTCCGCAAAGAATCCGTAAAATCCTTTCGTGCGATTGCTTGTAATGATCTCATTCAATTTTACCTCCGGTTGTGATTTTACTAAACAGTTCAGCGAGTGAGGTCTGCTCAATAGTAATATCAGTTACAGAAGCTCCAGTAGCTTCCACGCGAGCAATAACTGATGATTTTACCTCCGGATTCGTACAACTGACCTCGATAGTTTTATCAGTATATTTTATATTTTCGACACCTTCGAGATCAGATATTCCGTGGCTAGATGGCACAGAATCGACCGAGAGGATGAGCGTCGATCGGGTGTTGAAGGTGTTTCGCAGTCCCTCAACGGTATCAACAGCGATGAGTTCGCCGTCATCAATGATTCCTACCCGGTCACAGATAGCCTCGACTTGATCAAGGATATGGCTTGAAAAGAAGACTGTAGTTCCAGTATCAGCCTCTTCACGGATAATCGCCCTCATTTCCTCTACTCCGTTCGGATCGAGACCAGTCGACGGCTCGTCAAGAATCAGGACGCTCGGATCACCGATGAGGGCCATTCCGAAAGCGAGCCGCTGACGCATTCCTTTTGAATAGCTGCCAGTCGGCCGGTCACTGGCGGTAGTGAGTCCGATGCGAGCAAGTATCGCTTCCGGGTCCTCATCACTTTCGTTCATCGTAATAGCGAATTCGATATGTTCTCGCCCCGTGAGCTGGTCGTAGAGGCTATAGTCATCTGGGAGGATGCCAATGTGTTCCCGTACTGTACGTGGGTCGTGTTGTGGATTATGACCCGAGATTGTAGCAGTACCGTTTGTTGGACGAATAAAGTCAAGGAGCATATCGATTGTTGTTGACTTTCCAGCGCCGTTTTGGCCGAGAAAGCCGAACACCTCGCCTTTATTGACATCAAGGGTAAGATCATGCACAGCAGTCGTATTCCCAAACCGTTTGGTGAGACCACGTATTTCGAGTACTGCCATATTACTCACCTGAGGTCATGGTTCGACGGCTGGTCGGTGTCGGTCCGTTCATGCTTCATCGAACGATACTCCTGCAGTTAGGATAAAACGACAAGTACGGTTTCAGGCTCAGAAAGTCTCCCATCTGATTTTATAAGTAGCCGTCTTCATCTCCAAGAGACATGCTTTCACAACGAGAACTGCTCGCGGATAAATTGTCGAGAAAACGACAATTGGCTGATGACTTCGGACGGTGATCTGGATGAGATCACCGACCTGCTCGACGATCCATATGCACGCGATATCCTTGCGAAGGCGAGCAGTGAGCCGATGTCGGCAAAGATGTTGAGCGAGCGTTGTGACGCATCGCTTCCGACGATCTATCGCCGTATCGAGCGCTTACAAGAGCATGACCTCCTTACGGACCAGCAACGATTTGATCCCGACGGCCATCACTATAAGACGTACGAAGCTCGTCTCGAACAGGTGACCATCAACCTTGAGGATGGAACGTATAGCGTCGAAATAACCCGGACAGAACGGGAAGCGGCTGACCGCTTTTCCGACCTCGTCGAGGATCTCAAGTGACCGAGTCATGATGGTACTACCTCTCCAAACGGCGACAGGCAACGCGATGGTCGTGGTAGTGTTTTTTATCAGTCTTCTCGTGTCGATCGTTCTCTCGTTCGTCATCGGACTCAAGGGAGTTCGGAGCTATCGGGAGTCTCACGACCGCGGAATCGTTTTACTCACAGTGGGAATCTTGCTCCTGAGCGGGGTTCCCGCTGGTATCAACGTCGCTCTCACGACGCTTACAGCTGTGCCCGGATGGACTGTCGAGACGACGGTCAATCTCATCCGGCTTTTCGGCCTCGTGATCATCCTCGTGACCATCTATGACCAGTAATACAACGCCCAACCCCTGGACCGAACAGAGTTACCGGAGATGCACCAGTGTTGAGAAACTGACCGAGGTGGTCTGCAATGAATGAATTCATAGCAGGTTTCGATTCGGCTCTTCTCGATAGCTACGCGACGACAGTGCCCGTCATCATCGCCGGATTCCTTGCAGTTGTTGGTCTTTTCGTCGCGTATCAGGGCTACCGTGGATACATGCGGAACAGAAATCGGACGCTGCTGTTTCTTACCGTTGGCATCCTGTTTTTGACGGCCATCCCGTTCGTGATAAAGAGTTGGATCCGAGTGACAGATGCACTCACACTGTTACAGGGGACTCTCGTCTCCCAACTACTCACCATCATCGGGCTTATCATCATTCTTTATGCGTTTACTAGCACATAAGAATCCAATATGAACTGGAATATTACCAATCAATTCGGAAACATAGAAGATACAAATAATGCGTAGTCCGACCAACAAGCGTTCGAAAACTAACGAAAGCGGTAGGATCAAATCATTCCTTGCCAGCAAGCGAGCTATCCTTCTCGGACATACTCCCAGGGTATCAGCATGGATTTACTCCGTCGCGCTGGTAAGCACTGTTGCCGTTGCCGCGATTGTGGCGGTTGCGACGGTTCGATACACCCCGACTGGACCGACTGTTGATGGAAGTATCGTACTCCAGTCTCCCTCGTATATACAACTATGGGATAGGTTTACCGCTACGTTCAGCGGCAACCGTATCTATCAGATTTTCGTTATTGGAGCAGTTGTGCTCCTGCTCGGAGCAATTGTGAGTACCTATCTGAACAGTGGTCTGTTGCCAACGGCTGCACTCGTGATGGGGCCTATTTTCGGTCTCTTTGTCAACAGAATCGGTACCCCAGTACCGGTAATAGATCCTCACGAGCCTGGACTGAGCTATGCGCCAATGACACTTCCCGATGCTATCGCTTGGGGGCTAGAGAGTGCGCTCTTCTTAGGTATCCCAATCACGATCCTCGGATTTACTACTGGCACCATATTCCGACGGTTGATTCCTCCAAGATGGATTGTGAATCGACTTGAGAGTGTATGAAGTCGGACGGATATAATTCGCCCTATTCACCTACGGCTTCTGAAGTTGGGAATGTGGCTCTGTAATGCATAATCTAGGATTTTCCCACCTATTAATCAACGATGATAATTGACGCCAGCCTGAATTAGTCTACCATTTTGTATTTTCTGATATAGGGTGAAACAAAGTAGCCAACCACAGCGCCGCCGCTCACGATGTGGACGGACACGAAGGATTCTGGCGTCAGTCGGGCGGACCGAGGCTGTAGGATTGCTTGGTGACGGTAGCGATGGATCATGTGGATGAACGCCTTCGCGTCCATCCGTTCGTCATCGGTTTGAGCGGTCACGTACGGATGGTTCATCTCGAGGACGACCGTTTCAGCGGTGTCTACGCCTTTATTCTGCGCGTTCTGCTTTCATTCTCCGATTGCGCGATGGTAGTGACAGCCGCGACCAATTCACCGAGATCGTTGTCTGTCCCTTCAGCGTGCGACCGATGGTGATTCATCGAAAGACAGTCTGCCGGATCTCACGAACCGTAGTCACTACGAGATGTCGACCACGACACGCTCAAGAATCCGTCTGACTGGTCTGTACAGTTGAAATACTGTCCACAAGCTGTCTGAGACGCCATCTCACACATGCGCAACTCATTTGGTAGAGGACTAACACCCTGTGAGTATGAATGGTGTTGGAACTGTCGAACACATCTTCACTGCTCCTGAGCCTGAAGTCGAAATGACCGAACGCAGTGACGTTGAGGCCGTCGCTAGAAGTGGCCTTCGGGGTGACAGATATTTCCGTGAAGTCGAAACCGGGACCTTCGTCAAGTGGGAGTCGGACGAGGAACGCCACGATGGATACGATCTCACGTTGATCGAGCAGGAGGCTGTTACAGCAATCGAACGTGAAGCGGGAATCGAACTCGCACCGGGAGAACACCGACGGAACATCGAAACTCGCGATGTCGCACTCAATCATCTCGTTGGACAACGATTTCGCGTTGGTGACGCCATCTGTCGAGGGGATCGGCTGTGTGAACCGTGTAATCATCTTCAGCGCATCACTCAAGATGGCGTATTGCAGGCACTCACTCACCGAGGAGGGCTCCGAGCAGACATTCTTGAAGATGGGATGATTCGCCCCGGAGATGTCATCGAACCGCTCGAATAATTCGTACTCTTTTGGGTAGAAACGGTTCGTATTCCGCTTGCGGCTGCCACGACCGGTGGACAGTCGACCTGCTTGCCAATCTCGGGCCGGTCGGGAGGAAAGAGGAACGTGCGCCTACGGCAGCGCCGTCCGAAGGTCCTCGCAAAGGTCGTCGACATCTTCGATGCCGACCGATATTCGGACCAGGGTCTCGGGAATCTCCGCGGTGACCGACCCGCGATTGACCTCGTTGGGGATCATCAGCGATGGTACCTCGATGAGGCTTTCGACGCCACCGAGGCTGGCCCCTGGAGTGAACATCTCAAGACCTTCGATGAACTCTTCTAGTTCATCGAGCGTACCGTCGAACTCGAAGGAAAGCATCCCGCTGTATCCCGACATCTGTTCAGCCGCAAGATCGTGTTGTGGGTGACTCTCAAGACCCGGATAGTAGATGCGAGCGACCCGGTCGTGGGCCTCAAGGAGGCGAGCGACTGCCATCGCGTTCTCCTCGTGGTGTTCCATCCGTGCCGGCAGTGTCTTGATGCCTCGCCCAACGAGGTAACAGTCGAACGGCGAGAGCATGTTCCCGAGCCCGATCCGCTGACAAAACGCCAGCTCCTCGTAGATCTCGTCGTCATCAGTGACGACGGCACCCCCGATCGAGTCGGAATGTCCGTTGATGTACTTGGTCGTGCTGTGGACGGCAATATCGGCCCCCTGTTCGAGCGGAGCTTGGAAGTATGGACTCGCGAAGGTGCTGTCGACCCCGAACGGCACACTGTAGTCGTGGGCGATGGTGGCAACCGAGCTGATATCGCACAGACGCATCAGCGGGTTCGTCGGTGTCTCTGCCCAGATCAAGTCAGTGTCCGAATCGACTGCCGCAGCGACGTTTTCCGGTTCACGAGCATCGACGAACTCGACATCAACGCCGAGATGCCTGGCAACGAACTCCGTGAGCAGCTTTTCGGTCCCGCTATAGAGGGAGTCCGACGAGACGAGGTGGCCCCCTGGCGGGACCAGCGACAGCATCGTCGTCGAGATGGCGGCCATTCCCGAAGCGAACGCCAACCCGTACTCACCGCCTTCAAGACGGGCTAACTGCTCTTCAAGGGCCACCCGCGTCGGGTTGCTCTCGCGAGAGTACTCGTGTTCGTTGGCATCGTCTCCGCTGCCCCACTCGAAGGTGCTTGAAAAATGCACTGGCGGAATGACATCGCTCGTTCCGCTCTCGTCGGGCGTCGCGTTCTCAACTGCCCCGACGGCGATCGTCTCGAATCGGTGTTCATGGAAACGGTCATCGTGTCGTGTCATAGGCAAATCACCGTGGACCCGTTCGTGTGATGTCACACGCTTTCGGTACGGTCGGTTTGTCCATAACGAGATTTCTCTGTAGCGATACTTAGATTTGTAGGTCTGGATGAGACTGTCCAGAAGCAAAAACGCGAGATGTAATCTGGCTCTGGTAGCACCTCATAAAACTGAACTCGTCTAGAATGACCGCGTCTCCTTGGTTAGCGTTGTCAGACGTGGAGCGACCACCACGCCATGCTGGCGAGGGACGATTGCCGACAGCGTCTAGCATGAGCTAGAAGGCGGGTAGAGTCCAGCGTGGGAGGAGAGATGTCGGGCGTCACCAAAAGCAGAATCTCCGTAGTGAGCTCATTATCATTGGTTGACCTATTGATCAACAAATTCATGCCTTCGCCAAGATAATAGTGGTTATCTAACCAGTGATGATTAGTAGATCAATCGAAACAGAGAACAATCGTGATTCTCTAAGTGATGACACCGGTGAGTCGGTGTCCAGTTCTCCAATGATCGAACGAGACGAGGCGGCCATCTACGTTGATGGTCTCACAAAAACTTTTGGGAGCGGTAAAAACGCTGTGACTGCTGTTGAGGATGTCTCTTTCGCTGTTGCTCCCGGAGAAGTTATCGGTCTCCTCGGTCCCAACGGCGCTGGGAAGACGACTCTACTCAAGTCAATCCTCGGACTAGTACTTCCCGATGAGGGTGAGGTACGAATCCAAGGCAGTGACGTATACGACCGTCCTCAGCAGGCCTACGAGCACGTCGACGCGATGCTGGAGGGGGCCCGCAACGACTACTGGCGGTTGACCGTCCAAGAGAATCTACGATACTTTGCCGCGATCCATGGTCAGAACCCTGCCGTTGTCGCCGACCGACATAAGTCGCTTTTGGAGCGTCTAGACCTCGATAAGAAGGCTGACACCGCTGTGCGTGATCTCTCACGGGGGATGAAACAAAAAGTGTCCCTAGCAAGCGTCTTGGCTGGGGACGTTTCCGTTGTGTTTCTTGATGAGCCGACACTCGGGCTGGACGTCGAGAGTTCACTAAAACTCCAGCAGGAGCTCGTTCGCCTTACTGAGGAACGTGGTTTGACCCTTGTCCTTTCGAGTCACAACATGGATGTTATTGAGGAAATCTGTGACCGTGTAGTGATCATGAGTGGAGGACATATTGTTGCCAACGATACGGTCGAGGCCCTCATTGCAGACTTCGAGAGACAAGGCTACCGGATCACTGTTCGGGACATTGATGACGTGGTCCTTGCCGATCTCCGCGAACGATTTAGAATGACAAGCATTGAACAAACGAATAGGAAGACACGTTTTGAAATCGCTGCCGACTCAGCAACGTTCTACCGGCTGACTGATGTCATGGAGCATCATGAAATTGATATTGACTCCATTGAGACTGTCCAGCCGGACTTAGCAGAGGCGTTCGTCGAACTGACCAAGAGCAGCGAGTCATCGATGAAGCCAAACACGATCGAGAAGGGTGATGGTGACTAATGACAAATATCGCTTGGGTGAGGGATCCGGATGAATACTACTACCTGTTGAAAGCTGTAGTTTATCGTGATCTGCTAATCTGGCTACGATATCCCGTTGACGCTGCACTTGGGCTATTCATGAACGTCTTTTTCTTTGGGTTGATGTTCTACGGAGGATCCTTAATCGCAGGTCAGGCAATCAATGACTCTATTGAGGGTCTTATCGTTGGGTACTTTTTATGGACGCTATCAGTTGGTGCCTATGCGGGAATTGCCAAAGACATTCAGTCTGAGGCCAATTGGGGAACACTCGAACGACACTATATCACTCCGTTCGGTTTTGGACCGGTGATCTTCGCCAAGGCAGTAGCCATCCTTTTCAGGACGTTTCTTACGTCCTTTCTCGTCCTCATAGCGATGCTACTGTTGACTGGAACCAATCTCAATTTGCATCTCTTAACCATCATTACGGTAGCGATACTAACAATTGCTTCTGCGCTGGGTTTTGGTTTTGCCATGGGGGGTCTTAGCGTGTTATATAAACGGATCAGTAACATTACCAATATCCTGCAGTTCGCATTCATCGGATTGATATCAGCACCGGTTTTCGATTTATGGTGGACGAAGTTCCTTCCACTCGCTCAAGGAAGTTCTCTCCTTCAACGAGCGATGAAAAATGGCGTCCGTGTTTGGGAATTTCCCCCCTTGGAATTAGCTATCCTCCTCGGATCAGCAGTGTTCTACCTGGGAATCGGCTACGTAGTGTTGATCTTCGCAACGAGGCGCTCTCGACACCTAGGCGTTCTGGGCGACTACTAATATCTCGGTCGCGTCGCAAACCGGTCTGAAGTTTGCTCCTAGTAGTCTCTATCAGAAGATTACAGTTCATATCTTTTTCTGAGTTCTAAATTATATCGATAAAAACGCTTGATGATTTTCTTGGTTGGTAAAGTTGACGAGCCATAACTGATGCAATGCTTCTTCCGATCTCGACTGCGCGCTACTCGCAGATCGCCGCCTACTTACTTTTGGATGATGCCTCAAGACGGAGGCTCGTAGATGAAACGGCTGTCACCCTATTTGATCTCTTTGTGTCCTAAGAAGAATATCAAATTGGTGCTCCTAGGTGTCCGGTGAACACCTAAACGAGGACTCTTCACCGAGCATTGCCTGGATGAGTGATCTAAGCGTTCGTCATCCTCGGACTGTAACATTTCGTGCTATCAGGAAAGACTGTATCAACGTCGGCTCTAATAACACAGTTTGGAAGGAACGCCTTGACTTACTGCCGGAGCTTTGACGCGGGATTGTGGTGGTCTGTAACGGTACCTGTTGACTGCCAGTTCACAACCGATATGCTCGAGTCAAACTCTATTGTTCTCACCCTGCTGTCGAAGAAATCAAAAAAATTGGCTAACAATTGAGGCAGTATTTATGGACAACCTGGAGTGTACGTGCAGAAATCTGTGGCGCACAAAAATGCAGTGGCTGCACGCTGACTGTCGAGATCATCATCTGTTTCGAACTCGCTATCAAACTCACTCTTAAGGTCGGTATTCATCAATTTGTACGACATGCCAGACGATTGGGTTGCTGACATCAATCAGTAAGATACACTACTAGGTATTAAATCTTCTTTTTCACTTACTTCTGTTTCTTTATTATTATCTCTTTTGATAGTGCTACAGAACTAGCTCGAACTGTTAGAATAGGCGCTTGTCTGTCTCATCTATTCAGCTCTTAAACCGGAACGTAATGCAGAGTGTGGATTGCCAACACGCTATTCCGCTGATCTACAGAAGAGCGTGCTGTGGAGAGTTAGTACGGTCTCTGGATTGCGACATAATATACATTCGAACCGTTCGGCGACAAAGTCTCTGACAGCTACAGCGTCAAGATTGTCGATCCGATCGTCTCGATCAACCACCACTCACTGCTGTTTGATATCAGCACTGCCGAGAAACTTAAAACTGAGCTCACCGATTCATGATTAGGCGAAGCTCACGCAGGTGGTTAGTTATTCGAAGAGATCACCGGCGGGCGTGGAATTCGTTCGCGCTCTCGACGATAAGCGGCGACGCTTCCGACTTCGGCTACTTCTAGACCTGTCTGATTGGATCGGGATCAGAGGGTCCGATCGGTAAAAAGATGGAGTCGGTCACGAGTTGATAGGCACGGTTGCGTGTATTCACACGCGCGAAGTGGTGTTCTAAGACGAGTGGAATCTACACAGGGATTCTGCTCGCGGATCCGTTCGGATATCGCAGATGAATTTTTTCGTCTGATCTTCGAGAAAGCTGACTGTACTTTCCCACTGTTGAGTGTGTAGAAGCCGACCGCTAGTTCCAAGATGGGAACCAGCGGTCGGGTGATGGGTGAATTATCAACGTAGTAGAGCCGCTGCGAGTTATCCCACGGTTAAGAATACGATGTATCTCGACGTCGAACTCCACTTGATGAGGTGCTGAATCTCCCGTTTGCTTCACGGTTGGCCATCATGGAGTTGTTCTTGCTCATTATCGCTGAGCCTGCCGATCCAGTCGGCGTGAGGACCTTGACTCCGTCCTCATTCCATCGACACGCCCAACGAGTGCCGGCGTGGAGGACTTGCTGACTATGTCTGCGAAACCCTCTGCATTGCGCCTTCGTAGAGGCGCTTTACGAAAATAAGCCGCCCACTGATTTGTCGTCGCGGTTTCTGTGAGCAACCGATCGAGATCGTCCTCACCGAAGTGTCAGACAACCTCTTTGTGGTGATCTCTAGTCATAGAACCGTCCGTCTTACACAAACTCCATACTCCTTATTTCTTACTAACAATTACAGGCAAAACTCCATGAACATCCAGAGGTACAGATTGCTGTCGGACATTTAGCTGGAGACGTCTGGTCAGTAGCACTACCACCGTTTGTCTTGAATTCGCTATCAAACTCAGATTTGAGATCGGTGTTCGTTGAGTTGTACGTCGTGTCAGTGCTTGATTGAGTCGCTGACATCATAGATACAGATATCATGTATAATATTAAAATTTTCCCTTTATTTATAGTATTGTATATAGCAGAACTGGATCACAATTAATAATATCCTTATGTGAGTAATAATGAATATTAATAAGTTATTTAGCCACGAAAGCTTGTATGATCTGTTGCTCCGATCAGATGACAGTGTTCTATTCGTTGAATGAGAAATGCTAGATCTGGATCTGACACAAGAATGGACGTCGACGAATGCTGAAGCCGTATTTATCAACGTCCACCGGGAATCTCACTGACTAACTACACCTGATTCACGCTTTCCAGCATAGAGGATCCCAGAGACCGAGAATGATCCTATCTCGCAGCATTGATCTCTTAATTCAGTCCCACCGTGTTATGGAATAGTGCCTGCGCTAAACCGATACCAATGGGGCTGGACACACTCTCTCACTGCTGCTTTGTATTAGTGTTCTCTATTCTGCTATCTCATTAACTATCTAATTTTATCTATTATTTTTATAATATTCTAAGTACTAATATAGGATTTCTCCTTTTATCGATTTTCGGGTGGTATCTCACCCACTAAAATGTTGCTGGAAAGGAAAATAATATATACAAGTACATTAATATATAAGACAATGAGGTCAAAGATTTCAATAGCTAGATCAACTATAGCAATAATGCCATCTCTGGAAATTCCGCGAACAGTGCGGGCATCACATGTTAGAACTACTATCGAGACTGGGGACTCACCCCCCATCCAATAGCCACTAATACATGACAGAGATATTTACCAAAAGGCAGAAGCGTATTATCGCCGGGCGATCGCGAACACTTCTTGAGCGGATTGCTAATCCTGATGCTCTTGTACATGGAGAGCGAAACGAGGCGGAAGTAAAGGAAGTCTTTCAGGCTTGGAAAGAAATGTTTCCAAGTGAAGAGGCATTTGATCAACGGCTGGAGCATGAGGGAGTGTCGAGGCAGGACTGTCGGAAAGCAATCAGCTCTGGAAAACTTGACAGCAGTGAGACGCTGCCCGAGTGGATCTCTCTTCTTGACGAACTTGTTGCAGCGGTGCAGAAGCGAGATCCTGAAAACGTTTCCCTCACTCTCGACCAGAGGGAATCTGACTATGAGATGGGAAATGATAGACATTTTAGAGAGATAACGGCCGCTATCGCAGCACACGTTCGAGATGAATTTTTGGAAGAATCGGTTAGAAATGCCTTTTCCAAAGAAATTATTGATGTGATGATTGAGTGGTTCCGACACCGTTTCGAGATCCGTTTTACTCGAATCCTATATGTTGAATTCAAGTCGTTCATCGCACATCATGATAGAGAGCTAGCATTTTCTAACCCTGATGAATTCGAAGAATTACCCACTGAATATTATGATGAGTTTATTAAATATATATTTACAGGTGGGATAGCTGATCTGTGTGTAGAGTATCCTATCTTTGCACGGTTGCTAGTGATACAGATGCAGCAATGGAAAGAGCATTTCCGGGAGTTTTGCAACCGTCTACAAGAAGATCGAGAACTGATAGCCGATCAGTTTGACATAGACGGGGGTCTTGGTGATGTAATAGATCTCAAACCGCTTGCCGACGATACACATGGTGATGGACGTGCGGTGATGCGTGTCGGATTCAAATCTGGCCACACAGTTGTGTACAAACCTCGGAGCGTCAAAGCTGGAGCAATCTTCTATCAAGTACTTGATCAGCTTAATGACTACCTTCCTGTCCCCGACTTCGAAGCACCAACATACGTCGTTCGTGATGACTATGGTTGGATGGAATGGATTGAGAACGGGGAATGTCCTGACAGAGAGGCAGTTGAGCGGTATTATCAGAGGGTAGGGTCTCTAATATCTATATCCTATTTCTTAGAGTTTTCAGATTGTCATTATGAGAATTTCATTGCTACAGGTGAATATCCAGTACTAGTCGACGCCGAGACGGTTTTTCATCCATACATCGGTATAAGTCGGAAACCGACTCGATCAGGGCCTGGAATGTTAGTTGATAATAGTGTCCTTCTCAGTAGTTTGCTTCCATACGGTAGTGAGGATATGTATGATGATATTGATGTTGAGATGCTGAGTGGGGCTTCTGGAATAGGAGTATCCTCCGAAGATTTCATATTTGATGTATTATCTTTCCCACAGATAAAAGCAAGTAATACGGATGTGATGTCTGTCGAACCCAAGCCAGGCCGAATCAGACGGGATGATAACATTCCTAAAATTAATAACACTGATCAGCCTCCTGAAGAGTACTTAGCTGCTATTGTGAATGGCTTTAAGAGTACTTATGAGACCATAATGAATCTCCGGGATAGTGGGTGTTTGGCCGATGAAATTGGATTCTATACTGCCTTTGAATCGGTTGAAAACCGTGTCGTGTACCGACCTACACAGCGTTATGCGAGTATCCTTAGGTCACTGTCTTCCCGGGCGTGTCTCCAGGATGGAGCTAGGTTCGGCATCGAGATGGAGCAGTTGGCTGTACCGTTTTGTGATGGACAAGTCACTGAGCCCCAACCGTGGCCACTCTATGATGCTGAACGGCGAGCCCTGAAGCGATATGATCCACCTCGGTTTACGTGTCAGACGGACAAGACAGCCATTCGGATGGATGGGATGCAACTCAATGTGAAAGCTGATACTTCGGGAATGCAGCGATCCCGAGATCGAATCGAATCGGCTGATCGCGCAGATATGCGAGAACAGGTGGAGTTGATCCGTCGCTGTTTCGAGATGACACCAACTGCGTCACAGGATATGGTAAGAGAGCCAACAGTTGAGCGCAAATCAGTCAATAATAAACAATTACAACAAGAGGCAGAGAGAATATTTAAACATGTACGTACAATGGCTACCGAAACTAATGATGGGACATATCACTGGACCTCAATCAAACCTGAAAAAACAGCAGAAACTGAACCGCTAACGCTTAGACCTACTGACGGATCGGTGTATATCGGTCGGTGCGGTATTGCAATCTTCGGTGCCGGTTTATATCATCTAACTGGCGAAGATCAGTATCGTGAGTTCGCGCTCAAGACAGTCCGCCCTATTCGTGAGGCAGTCCAATCAGAACAAAGGGTTCCAGCTCTCTCAAATATTGGGGGCGCAGTCGGTATTGGGTCCGTGGCGTATGGACTGACAGTTGTTAGTGATTTACTCAATGAGCAAACAATACTCGCAGACGCCATCCGCTCTGTGGATTTTATAACAGAGGATCTCATTGAAATGGATGACTCATACGATGTCATCGCAGGAGCTGCTGGTACAATCCATGGAATACTCGCTACACATGAGCGAGAGAACTCTTCCGAATTAGTGTCGGCTGCGGCAACGTGTGGCGATCATCTACTCGATAACCGGGTTACGAAAAATGGGTGTCGTGTTTGGAAGACTTTAAACGACTCACCCCCATTAACCGGATTCGCCCATGGTATTAGCGGTATCGCATATGCCTTGCTTCGTCTTTGGGACGCCACTGAGGACAGGACATACCGTGAAGCAGCCCTCGAAGCTCTCGAATATGAGGCACAAACATATTCAAAGACGGCCAAAAATTGGCCAGATGAACGGGAACGAACTGAGGAGACCTATCCAGACCAGTGGTGTTATGGAAGAAGCGGGATCGGTCTCTCACGACTCGGTATGGCAGAGTACGCCACCGATGATTTGATCACACAGGGAATCGAGCGCGCCGTAAACGGTGCGGTATCAGATGAAGCAAGACCGTTTGATCACCTCTGCTGTGGGAATGCAGGACGGGCTGAGTTTTTGATAGAAGCTAACGAACGATACAACCAGTGTTCCGGAATGGCGCGTGAGTTACTTGGAGGGGCACTCGAACGAAAGCGGCAGACTGGTACCTATCAAACGTTGTTCAATGGAACCGAAATAATAGATCCGACCTTTTTCCATGGTATCTCTGGAATTGGATATTCAATGTTACGAATAATAGATCCCAAAACGCTCCCATGCGTCCTCTTGTGGGAGTGAACGTTCTGAGTACCGTTACACTGGCGGAAGCAGATCCACCAGCCGCCACACGTGATCGGGCTCTGCAAGCACAGTGTCGGCAGTCGCTCGTGAAAAGCTGTCTACAACCGGCTCGTAGAGTTGCTCAAGCGCGACTTGGTCGGTGGGCCAACTGACGTCTGCTGGCTCTGCATAGATACGCCAGTGGCGATGACAGCAAGAACGATGCTCGATAGCTGGACCGAAAAGTGATGCTACTGCTGTCGTGTTCTGGTCGGCTCCGACTATCACACTCACGAAACGAGGACCGGAGTTGAGGACAACGATTGTCTCAGTCGTCCGCAGGCGTGGCTACACAGTTGCTCATAGCCCTGACACGCTGCACATCAAGAAACTCCATCTCTGCGCTCGGACACGTGCGCTTGATCAGTTCGAATGTCTGTTGACAGAGAGCACGGCCGTCTGCCTCAGACATGGTCGGATTACCGGGCACCATTATCACCACCTCCGTGGTATCGTTGGTGACTTTGAATGGGGCAGCATCCCGGCTAATAGGGCCGAGGAGCGCAAGGATCCTTTCTTGGGATTCCCAGATAAGATCGCCCTCTGCGGCTGTCTCTAGCTCCTCGTGGAAGATGGGGAGCATCGTCTCGCCACCCTCTGCCCGACGGATCGTGATCGGGCCGCTGATGTCACCTGCATCGTGCATTCCCATGATCGCGCCCGATCGTGCTCCTACAATGTTGTACGCGTCGACAACGTTGTTGTTGCGATTAAAACCTCTCGCCTCAATTAGTTTGACGAGTTGTTCCCCAGCTGGTTCTTGATCGGGTCGTCCAAGCCGACGGAACAACTCCCGTGACCCACTAACCACATCGGATTCTACCACCTCCGAAGCATCACCAGTCAGCTGGTTGATTTCGTTGATTTCCGCATCCAATGCGTCTGTTTCTGCCTGAACGTCGAGATTCCGGATGTGACACCCCACGGGATTGATGCCCAGAGCACGAACATCGTCCGTGACGAATACTGTGTTGCTATCCATTACCACATACCTACCTTTATAACCGGAGTTGTTATAATTTTCTATAAATTACCTAATTGCTCAGTGGTTTTGAGATAGGAGCTGAGAAAAATTAAAGATTGATAAATTATCGGCACATTAATCAGTCAGGTACGTCTTATCAAGGTCGTGAGTGATGATCCTATCATCTTGCCAGTGGATCTGTCCGACACACGTTCCCTCCGGCACGTGCTCTGTGTTTATCTTCTTATTTGCTTCCTTCACGATCGCCCAGACCCGTCGATTTGCGAACAGTCCCATCCCCGGCTCAAGCTTCACCCGTTTTGTTGGGAATGATGATTTTACGATGAGATCAGACTGATATTCGTTTTCGTTTCCCATTACTGTTATGAATTCTGTTATATTAGTCGAGATATTGGTGGTTTTACGCCTGGAATCGTAAAACTTCCCTAATTCCTCTTAAGTGTGTTGGACATATCTTATCTCCGACGCTCGGTGATTATCGTCTCCCTTCCCGTGCGGTATATGGGATATCTCCTCTGTTTTCTAGCCTGAGGGGCGTTTGTCTCGTGCTACCCTTTTTGACCAACTGTTTCTCCACCAATGTATCGAAATTCAGACAATCGGCTGCGAGAGATCCCACAAGGAGATCGTGCTTCTCGAACTACGCTTACAGATCATCAGAAACTTGCTCTGGTCCTCTACGACGAACTCGTTGGCTTCTACGGCGACTCCGACCCGGTTACACAAGAGTTACTTTTCGGCTCTAGTAATGGGTGGTAATGATGGTGGTCATCTGTGCTTACAGCAGCGTCTGAAGCCAGTATCACACTGTACACTGTACCGGTCGTCGGTGTCGAACTGGGGCAGACGGAAGTTACCGTGATCGGTATTTTCATGATCCTGATTCTTATCATGGGGTCTGGATTCTTTTCATCGTCAGAGATTGCATTATTCTCCCTACCGGCCCATCAGATCGACGCGATGGTTGAGGAGGATAAGCGTGGCGCACGGGTAGTCAAGTCTCTCAAAGAGGACCCCCACCGCTTGCTCGTGACGATTCTGGTAGGGAATAACCTCGTCAACATTACAATGTCCTCTATTTCGACTACCATCGTCGGCTTCTATTTCGACGCGGGCACGGCAGTACTGGTATCGTCGTTCGGTATCACGTCGATAGTCCTGCTGTTCGGCGAGAGTGCACCCAAGTCCTACGCCGTCAAGAACACCGACTCATGGGCACGGACCGTCTCCACACCGTTAAAATTCGTCGGGAAAGCGTTGTGGCCACTCGTCACTCTGTTCTACCATTTGACAAATGCCGTAAACAAGATTACCGGTGGCGGCTCGTCCATCGAATCCTCGTACGTCACTCGTGACGAGATCCGGAATATGATTCAGACAGGCGAGCGCGAGGGGATCCTTGACGAGGAGGAACGCCAACTGCTCCACCGTGCTCTGCGATTCACCAATGCCACTGCCAAGGAGGTGATGACTCCTCGCCTCGACATGGCGGCCATCTCCCAAGACGCGACTGTCAAGGAGGCCATTGAGAAATGTATCCAGTCGGGGCACGCCCGCCTGCCGGCCTACGAGGGCTCGTTGGACAACGTGATCGGCATCTTCGACATCCGTGACCTGGAGGAGTCCAACTACAGTGCCTTCGCTGACCTTGAGGTGGCGGACGTGGTCAACCCGACGCTCCATGTCCCCGAGTCCAAAAACGTCGATGAACTCCTCTCAGAGATGCGTGAGAACCGGATGCACATGGTCATCGTCATCGACGAATTCGGAGCCACCGAAGGCCTCATCACGATGGAGGACACGACCGAGGAGATTGTTGGCGAGATTCTGGTGGGTGGCGAGGACCACCCGATCGAGTTCCTTGACGACACAGTCCTGGTGGATGGCTCGGTCAACATCGAGGAGGTCAACGAGATTCTTGACATCGTACTACCGGAGGGCGAGGAGTTCGAGACCATCGCGGGCTTCATTTTCAATCGGGCGGGCCGCCTCGTCGAGCAAGGAGAGGAGTTTGGCCACGAGAACGTGACGCTGCGGGCTGAACAGGTGGAAAACACCCGCATTCAGAAGGTCCGGGTGGCCGTCGACCGCGACGTCGCCGATCCGGTCGAAGAGAGGCCGTCGGTCGGAGAGGGCACCCCTGGTTGATTGGCGGTATCTCAGCGGTTGAGTCGATCTCCTCCAGTTGGAAGCCACTACCTCGAAAGATGGGTGAAAACCATTAGGAAGCCGGCAAACGTACCCTTGCCTATCGAGTCATGTACGAGAACATCCTCCTTCCGTTCGACGGTAGCGAGGGCGCAGCTGAGGCGCTTCATCACGCCAGCGAGTTCACTCACTGGGCCGACGCGACCATCCAAGTGCTCTACGTTGCCGACACGACGCGCCACAGTGTCACTACCGTTGACGGCCATACGGTCGATGGGCTTGTACAACGGGGTGAGGAAATCGTCGACGAGGCCGCAAAAACGCTGGACACACTCGGAGTTTCATACGACACCGACATCGTCCAGGGCAATCCGGCCCCGACAATTGTTGAGTACGCCGAGCGGTATGATCAGGATCTGGTCGTGATGCCGACCCACGGCCGCGAGGGGATCTCACGATACCTCATTGGAAGTGTATCCGAGAAGGTCGTCCGGCTCTCTTCGGTTCCTGTTCTCACAGTCCACCTGCAGGCCGATGAGACGATCGTCTTCCCCTACGAAAACATCCTCATCCCGACGGATGGGAGTTCCGCTGCGATGTATGCTACCGAGCATCTCGTTGAGCTTGCGGCGTCGCTTGATGCAACCGTACACGTCCTTTCTGTCGTGGACGACTCCGCACTCGGGCCGGATATCCGGTCGACGATTTCTGGACAGGAAAGTGAACAGGCTGCGACCGACGCTGTTGACACTGTCGTCTCCGAGGCTGAAACACGTGGAGTTGCCAATACCGTTGGCTATATTGAACACGGCACGCCTGTCGAGGAAATTCTTGACTGTATCGAATCGAACGACATACACGCCGTTGGAATGGGTACGACAGGGAAACGAAGCACGGAGCGCATACTGCTTGGCAGTGTTGCTGAAAAGACTGTGCGCTCTGTGCCGGTTCCCGTAATGACTGTTGCGGAACCTGAGTAAATCTTGTCGGTAGGAATGGTTTCCGACACCTGTGTTGATAGAATCTCCGGCGAGATATCATGTGTTACCTCGATCATGCGGGCGCTGTGAGGACAGACGTGTCGACTGACCACGTCATCCGAATCCGTTTTTGCTCCCTATACTGGAAGAGAGCAGTCAGTGAGTGGCCGACGCCACTGAGCGTCTGTCGTGTGGTCGCGGCGACGTGATCCACGAACAGATTCTAATAGGATGGTAGTATTTGAAATAAACAGCATTTCGTCCTCCGGACACGGCGAGGTGTTCTCTCACTCGGTGGGTACTAGCCGTAAGTGCTGTTTGACCAGTTTCAGCACGATCTGCTGCACACCATCACAATATTGATATTTCTGATACATCCCTGGTTCAGAGCCACGCTACGGAGGTATTCACCGGCGACCGCGGCTCCTCGCCGGCCAGTACGCGGGCGACATCTCGGGCCACGTGCTTGCTCAAGTCGCGCCGCGAGGCTTCCGAGTACCAGCTGGTATGAGGAGTAACGATGACGTCTTCGCGGTCAAGCAAAGGTGACTCGTCCGGCGGTTCTGACACCATCACGTCGATACCAGCCTTAGCGATCTCGTCAGTATCGAGCGCGGTCAAGAGCGCATCCTCGTCGACAACGGGACCACGGGCAGTGTTTATCACAATCGCGTCGTTGCGCATCTGCTCAAACGCCGCCCTGTCGAAGAGATGTCGGGTGTCGTCGTACAGCGGAACGTGGATGGAAACGTATCTTGACCGAGCAAGCAGGTCCTCGAAGCCGACTGGCTCGACATCGAAATGCGCAAACTCGTGGTCCGGGACGTAAGGATCGTATGCGAGAACGTCGAGTCCCATTCCTTGAACCATCGCTGCGAGCCGGCGCGAGATCTTTCCAAACCCGACCAGACCAAGTGTTGATCCACGGAGACGGTGGATCGGTCGGCCCTCCTTCCAGTTCCATCCCCCATCAGTGGTTTGACGGTCAAAAATGTGGACGTTCCGAGCCACCGCAAGCAGTAACGCGAGCGCGTGGGTCGCCACCTCGTCCACGGAGTAGGCCGGATCGTGAACTACCGTGACGCCATGGGATTCTGCCGCGTCGATGTCGACGTTGTCGACGCCGATGCCGGCCCGTCCAACCACTTGAAGCGAATCGACGGCCTCGAACACATCCGCGGTGACGGGTGTCGCCGCATCTACAATGAGTCCCTCCGCACCCAGAACTGCGTCCACGACGGACTCTACCGTTCGTGCTTTGGCCTGTCTTACTTCGGCATCAACTTCGGCGAGGATCTTCTGTTGAACCGATGGATCGACAGTCTTGTCATCACTGATGAGAACCTCTCGCCTCATACTATGACACACTGCTGTAGGAATTTATACTGTCGGGTAGACGTAATTGAGTCCGTGGAGGACATGAGAGATCAGTCAGTGCCTTACACTCGATGACGTGGTTAACTTGTCAGCATTTTCACTCAGATCACCCCTCACGTGCTTGGACTTAAACAGAATTCCCATGGATCAGGTGATATGTTAGAAAGACCTTCCACCGCTTGCTGATCAGAGTTCCGATGAATCACCGATTACCGGCTACTCGCGGAACGTTCGGCCCAGTATCTGAAATTGACTACTATACTGATAGACTCCCTCTCGTAGCATGAAATAATAAATTAAATATTATTAATATAATTAAAATATTTATGCATTTATCATCTAAGGATAAGGTGTTCCAGCATTATCTAATCAATAATGTATGAGGGGGTGTCTCTCCTTCACTCAGATGCTGGTGAAACGCTGGTAGTCTTCGCGGATGTGGCGGCGTCTTCGGCGGGAGGGCGACGGTGAGATAGTCGGGGGAGGATTCGAAGTGCTTTGATGAGCGGCAATGCGATGGCGGACGGCTTCTAGTGCGCTACACAGCATGGATAGCCCAGTGTGCACACGAGATCAGTGATTTCGTATTTACTCTCGAAGGGTATGCAATCGTATCTTCGTAGGCTATGCCTTGCAAGGACACAGCAGTCCACGATATCGATCCCGGAGGTTTCTACGAATCCCTCGAACAGAAGAAAAAGAAATTGTTGGTGAGACTTCCCGGTTCAATGGTGCATATTCGAGCATAACCACACCGGAGCACCATTCAACGAATATTGTAGAAATCGTAACAGCGGTGAAGATGCTTTTCGAGACCGAGTGCTCACTTAGCCTCTGGCGGTGTTAATCCGAGCCGTTCGAATTGATTCTCCGGGGCCTTGAGAACCTGAAGAGCATCGGCGAGTAAGTCTTCCATCTGCTGTTCGGCAGGATGGTTCCCAGCGAGATTCGTCGATTGCTCCGGATCGGCATCGGTATCGTAGAGTTTGATATCGTCGTGTTGTTCGAATGATGGCCCTTCGAACCGCCAGACCGGTGTATCCGTATACGGTAGGAACCGCCCAGATTCAACATCCTGCTTTGGCTCTGTCGGTGTGAAATACCCCCACGCATCCATCATCGTGGTTGAGTAGCAGTAGGTGGGTTCGTCCGGGTTACAGGGTCGCATATACGTGTACTGACCGTCAGCAACGTTCACGGACGATCCCCACATCCCATAGAGAGCCCATTCACGATGGTTGGTTGCCTTCCCTTCGAGTAACGGGAGGAAGCTTTGGCTGTGAGTCTGATCCGGAACCGACACTCCCAGCGCAGAGAGAATTGTCGCGTAGATGTCGACTGCGCTTGTTAGAGAGCTCACACGATCGTCGTTACGAACCGATTCAGGATGCCAGACAAATAACGGCGTATTTGCGATCGCATCGTAGATCGGCATGATGTTCTTTGCTATCCAGCCGTGTTCACCAAGCATATATCCGTGATCGGAAGTGACTATCACCATCGTGTCGTCCCACGCGCTAAGTTCGGTCAGGGTGTCGAATACTGTTCCTAGCCAGTGGTCCACCATTGTTACTTTTCCGGCAAACTGGGATTTCACGAAGTCGATTTCCCGATCTGAGAGTTCGCTTTGTCCCTCATCAACCCGCCCGTAGTAGGGCCAGGTGGGCAGTGACGCGTCACGTGGATCCTCGTCGGTATACATCGAGGCGTATGGTTCCGGACAGTGGAACGGTTCATGCACGTCAAAGCTATCGACGAAACAGAACCAGTCATCCCATTCCTGATTCTCGGCGATCCAATCCGCCGTTCGAGAGAACACCTTCGCAGCGAAGAAGTCTTCCTCGTCCGTTTCATCAAAGTTGGCGATATTCCGGGCGTACTGTACCCGGTTCATGAACTGAACGCTGTCTGGTGGATCGGTGCGGGCATTCGTAGTCTGATCGAGAAGCCTCCCATTGGGGTGCTGTGGAGTTGTTTTCCACGCGTCTGTCTCGTGTCCGCGTATAAACTCGAAACCGTTGTAATCCTCGTAATATCCGTGGCTCCCGTGTTGGAAATAATGATAGTGGTCTGTAATGAGCTTTGTGAGAATTCCTTGTTTACGGGCTAACTGTGGAAGCGTGTCGTCAAAGGGTTCGATAGGACCCCATGGCCGCCACAGAAATTCTTGGATTCCCGTGTGCCATTCACGTCTTGCGGGCATACACGGAAGACTACCAGCGTAGTTCTGTTCGAAGACGGTGGCCTTCTCGGCGAACCAGTCAAGGTTCGGCGTATTGACCTCGTAATCGAGGACCGTCGGTGTATCTTGATACGCACTGAGAAAATCACGTCGAAGGCTATCGATCGAGAGCAAGAGAACCTTCATCTTTTCTTTTCTCGATTAATTGCAAATACGTCTTCGTCGGGCTCGACGGCTCGGAACTCGCCGTTGATTACGACGAATTGGCTCTCAAAACAGAGTCCGCAATGTCCGAGACAGGGCGTTGCCTGCACCCCTGACAATTTAGAAAGCTGGCTGTGAGTGGCAGCATCTACGTTATCGATACAGTATTCGATCATAAGCAGTGATTCACAGGGTTGCTAATAAAACTGCCCCTCAGGGACCTAAATACGATATTCTAGAAACCAATGTTTTCCGTCGAACCAGCATGTTCTTTGACTGGATCTATCTAATACTATTAACACTGAAGTGATGTGATCGGTGGCAGAGGAATAACCTGTCACGTTAGATGTTGTCCGTCGTTTAGCGCTTTCGTTGCGTCTACACTGTCACATATGCCCACGTATGATGGCTGAGAAGGCCTTGAGCACGCCTAATGAGATCGCTACTCGCGAGGACTATGGAGATTCGATCGCCTCCGTCTGTCAGGGGGAACTGGGATGACTGAGTTGACGCTTCCGCCACTGATCTCGTGGTTATCAGGCCGGCGGATATCGTGTCGTTGAATCTGGACGGCTTGACTGCACGTTGATGATCTGTCCCGGGAAATCGACATTAGGTAATGCTAGTATCATCCACTCACTTCATCACCCTACAACTAATATAATAATTTATAGATACTGTAGTAGGAGTTTATAACGGAGTCAGGATTGCATTACAGCAGTATGTTTGTAAAGGGCGGGTGGAATTTCCGTCACAGAATTCAATGATCTGTCAGTAGTGATTCCGCTATCAGCTGGAATGAACTACTACCGGGAGGCCGACTCACCGAGATATCCAACGAATTTCTTCGCCCTGATGGGTGCTTGTGAGGCTGGCTTGAGGACGGCGGTATTCCCGGTCGCCGTGCGGGTGCGAACTTCCACGCCGGGATCGCGCTGGGACAGTTGTCCATGATGAACGGCTGAGTGTTACCGTTTTCGTTCGGCACGAACAGCACTAGACACTCATCCACGTCTAGCTGTGACGTCGCCTGTTCTACAGTGATGTCTTCCTGTTTCATCCATTCGACATATGTTATTCCGGGATCCGTTTGACCGTGCGACAGACAGATGACATCAGTATCATTCAATATTTGATTAATTCACTTTATTTATAACTGAATTCATGATATCTATGAGGCGGCCGTGTGGTGGGGTTATCTATCCGCTATAGGTCTCTACTGTGTTTCTATGCCATCCCTTACGAGAGTGTTGACAGTAATTCTTTCACTGTTGATCTTTTTCTCAACTGATTTCTGAAAGTATTCGTATACTCCTACCGTCTCAGTCAGCCGACCCGACTTCTTGCCTATGTCGGTATCGGACTGGTCGTCGGAGTCCTCGATATCCTTCTAAAGGTTGGGAATCGGTCTTCGTAGGTCGTCTAGCCTTCGTCATACTCTGGTCGACTGTTTCTGCCTACTGAACGTGATGGTTAGGCTCTCTTACCAATGGGCTCTTCAACCTCCCCGGTGAGACGGCACCCGTTGTCGTTCTGGCATCGATCCGTAAGGACGGATTGCTCCTGTTACAGTCAGATGGACTCAGCTCAACGCTGTCCGCGATGACTTCTGTACAGGTACTGACGGCCGTCTATCTAGGGGTGTTGCTTCCCTGTCTGGTCACGGCAATCACGGTTACGAAGGGACTCTCTTCGAGGTACGCAGGGCGTATGATGCTTCGTCAGACAGCAGCTGCCGCCAGTTTCTCGCTGCTTATCAGTGTGGTGGCGCGTTCATATTCTAAAAAATGGCATCAGAATCAATGACGCTCGCGTTCGAGCGTGCAGCACTGCGTCGTCTACAACAACCGCGGTCTGCCATCGTCGACGCGGGGCGATGGGCACGGTACGTAGGACTTGTCACCGTCGAGCACGACGCTGTACGAGCATTCGAAGCGCGTCACCTCGTGGATGGATTTCGCGCGACCGACTAGTCAATATGTTGGTGTGACGATGCTTGTCAGCACTTTCAGACGAATCGTTACGATCGGTGGATTACCACAGACACTCTCCAACGATCCCCCTGATGATTGGAGCCATCTTACCGGTGAGATGGCTGCTCGAAAAGCTGGGTGGCCGCTCAGGACAGACCCCTGTCCATCAGATGAATGGACTCTTCAGCGTATTCGGCGTTTGCCCCTAAACGACTATCTCATCTGTGACCTCGTTCGGATTGCAACTCACCCATGAAAGCCAGTGAGTGACCAGGCATCATCGGCGTCCCCGTTCCCATTCGAATGAAATTCGGGGGCACTGACGAGCACGAATGCGCTTTCGGTATCTCCGTTCTGGATTTGTCGCGTCGCTTCTGGTGCGATCCAGATAGCATCGCCATCCTCAACGGACACATACTCGTCGTCAATGCGAACTGTTGCAGTCCCTCGCATGAGGACGTAAATTTCCTCGTGCCCGTCGTCAGCGTGATCGTGTGGTTTGCTTCGCCATCCAGGACGACACCGCGAAATCGTGACGCCGACCTGCTGGCACCCAAGTGGTTCACTCAGAAAATGCATCGCATCAGAGACGGGTTCGACATCGGCGTAGTTCACTTTTCGGTAGGTCATCATTCTCTTTTAGAGGGACTTGATAATAAAACCTTCTTAAGAATTATTATCTATGATGGAAATAAACGAACATAGATGCTAATCTTCGCATAATATACCGTATCCATTATCAGTGAGAGACCATGGACGGGTCGGTATCACGTGTAAGACGATGGGAGATGACTGAAGCCATTAGCGCGCTATTTCTAGATCGGGACACGTCGGGTCGCACGACGTCTCACTGTGTACGGCAACGAGACAAAATGCGTAGGGACAGATGCTAAAGCGAATGAAAACTGACGGCCGTCGAACGATCTCGCTCACCGGGCTCGATACTGAACGATCGCTTCGTTATTGTAACCGATGGCATACAAGACGAACCAGCCGTATTAAAAGACACTTGTGAGAATCGCACATCTAGCCTCCATTAATAAAATTGCTTTTAATGATAATAATTAAGTATCTTCATATACAAAATATGGCTGCATGTCGAAATGCGAAAAATGTGGTGAATCCGTCCCGAGCGGAGAATCGCGCTGTTCGAAGCACAAGAAGAACTAGTACCGGGTATCGCCGTCGGAATAGAACGAACCGGCGTTCAACTGGGCTGACAATAGTGATGGCCCGGTCACTCAGTCAGCTTTCGACTGATTTTTTTGACGCTATGCTCGTATCCGTGTGCTCTGTAGATAGACTATGCATCCGATGTTCCGTGCGAGCGGTCCGACAGTGTTGAGGCCCGCGGGTGATGAATACACCAGCTGGTGATCCCGTGGACCCACCTCTGATAATGAGGACACCGTACTTCTGTGCAGCGTCTGCCGTCGTGACGAATCGACTGTGGGGTCGGTGAGTACGTATTCATGAGTTGGATCGGTGAAACTGCTGATCCCTGTCGTTCGTTCGGGGGCTGTTCGTCTGGGTTCCTTCGGCTACATCCTCAGCGTAGTGGCATCGAGATTGAACATCGTGGACACGTTCGAACTCCGGGTGGTGGCGCTCACACTGTTTATCTGCGTACGGACACCGGGGATGAAACGGACAACCAGTCGGTCGGTTTGACGGGTCCGGTGGACTTCCTGGTAACGGCTCCGGCGGCGGATCAGCCGGATCGTTGCTCGGGATCGCGCGCATCAGCGCATCCGTGTAGGGATGGCCCGGCTGCTCGAAGACAGTCTGTGCCGGTCCGAGTTCGACGATCTCCCCGGCGTACATGACTGCCAGCCGATTGGCGAGATACCGAACCACGTTGAGATCGTGAGAGATGAACAGATATCCGACCTCGTACTGGTGCTGCAGGTCCTCAAGTAGGTCGAGAATGGTAGCCTGCGTCGCCATGTCGAGACCGGAAACGGGCTCGTCGAGCACCACAAGGTCCGGGTTATGAGCGAGTGTGCGTGCTATCGCGACCCGTTTGAGCTGTCCACCTGAGAGTTCGCTTGGATATCGTCTCCTGACCTTGGGGTCGAGATTTACCTGCTCCAGTAGGTCTTCGATGTGGTCGGTCGTAGCGTCGGGTTGTTGCTTTGGACCAAACGCCTCTGCGATCGATCTCCGGATAGACCATCGAGAGTCGAAACTCTCGCGGACGTTCTGAAACACAACGCCAATACGACGAAGTTGCGTGTCGGATCGGGTCGTATATCCATCGACAGGCTCGCCATCGAGCAGGACAGTTCCGCTATCCGGTGTCAGCTGACCAGTAACGAGCTTCGCCAGCGTCGACTTTCCACACCCGCTTTCGCCGACGAGGCCGACTGTTTCTCCCTGGGTGACCGAAAGCGAGACGTCACACACCGCTCTTGCAGGCGAGGGGTTGCCCAATAGCCGGTCGAGGATCGAGTGAGTCGTCGTGAACTCCTTATCGACGTTTCGTAGCTCGACGATCGTCGTGTCGCGTTGCTGATCGACATCTTTCGTGGTGTACGCTGTCACTCGTTGTCACCACCGTCGGGGGCGACCTTGTTCGGACTTTCGCCAGCGGCGGTCGGGTCTCTGCATGGCTCCAAGGGTGTCTCGATGCAGGCCACGCGGTGGTCGGGTTCGCGTTCGGTGACTGGAATGTCCCCTCTACGGCAGTCAGGAGTCGCGAGGTGACAGTGGTCCGCGAACGGACAGCCGTCGTGACTGCTGATTGTGTTAGGTTGGCTTCCTTCGAGCGGCCTGAATCGGTCGCCACGAGCGAGATTCCGCGGTGAACACTCGAGGAGCGCTCGGGTATAGGGATGTTCTGGCGTAGTCAACACCTCGTCGACTGGTCCGGTTTCCATCACCTGTCCGCCGTACATGACGACAACTCGGTCACAGGTTTGAGCGATGACGCCGATGTCGTGAGAGATCAGCAAAACTCCCAGATCCCGTTGGTCCCGAAGCGTCCGTATCTGTCGTAGTATCCCAGCCTGCGTCGTCGTGTCCAGAGCCGTCGTTGGCTCGTCAGCGATCAGTAGATCTGGATCGCCAGCCAGTGCCACAGCGAGCGTCGCCCGCTGACGCATCCCGCCGGAGAGTTCGTGGGGGTACTCGTCAGCGCTACGGTTGGGATCGGGAATAGCGAGCTGTTCCATCAACTCGACGGCATAGTCTTTGGCTCGTTCCCACGCAGCACGGTTTCGGAACGGCGGGACGCCCAGAAAGTCGAGGAGCCCCTGTGACGAACCCTCTTCGTGGATTCGAACCGCCTCAGCGATCTGCTCACCGACGGGAAACACCGGATTCAGCGTCTCGTGAGGGTCCTGAAACACGATGGAGATATCGTCGCCTCGGATGCGACGAAGCGTCGCCTCGTCAACGGCGGTCAGGTCCTGTCCATCGAGTGTGATTCTTCCCGAGGTGATCTGCCCCGGGGCTTCCAGTCGGACGATCGACCGAGCAGTGGCCGACTTACCACTCCCACTCTCGCCAACGAGACCGACAATCTCGCCACGGTTCACGCCGAAAGAGACACCGTCGACGGCGTGGACAGTACCTTGGTCTGAGTCAAACTGCGTCTGCAGATCTTCGACGCGGAGGAGTTCGTTCGTCATAGTTGCTCGATCTGGACCGACTGAGTCGGCGAGAGTGCGTCTCTGAGACCGTCGCCGAGGAGGTTGAACCCGAAGACAGTGAGCATGATCAGGACACCGGGGGCGTTTACCAACCACCACGCGGTCCGCAGATAGTTCCGACCTGATGCGAGCATCGTCCCCCATTCGGGCGTCGGCGGCTGTGCACCCAGTCCGAGGAAGGAGAGCCCTGCCGTTCCCAAGATGACGCCACCGATGTCAAGTGTCGCCAGAACGACGACCGGTGCGATGACGTTCGGAATTAGGTGTCGACCGAGCACGTGAGCGCGCGAGCGGCCGAGAAGCCGCGACGCGGTTACGAACTCCCGCTCGCGAGCCGACAGGACGCTGCTCCTAACCAAGCGGGCATATGAGGCCCAGCCGACGACCGCGAGTGCAACCATCACGTTCGTGAGGCTCGGGCCGAGGATGCCAGCGATCACGAGTGCAAGGACGATTCCCGGAAATGCCAGTAGTGTATCGACAAGTCGCATCAACGCCTCATCGATCCAGCCGCCAGCGTACCCAGCGACGAGCCCGACGATCGTTCCGAGTGTGAGGCGCACACTGGTTACGACGACAGCGATACCCAGAGAGAGACGTGCGCCGTGGAGAAGCCGCGTAAGCACGTCACGTCCGAGTTGATCGGTGCCGAACGGGTGTACGAGCGACGGACCTTCTAGCCTGTGAGCGAGTGCCTGTGTAGTCGGATCGTACGGCGATATGATCGGGCCGAATACCGCGAGTAGGAACAGAGCAAACACAATGCTGGCACCAAGCTGTGTGAGCCGCGTCGTCGTTAGCGCCTCATACCACTGCCGCCATCGCGTTCCGATTGGTCTTGGAGACGCATCGCTAGAGACCTCTCCACTCACACTGGCTCACCCCCGTGGTCGATTCGCGGATCGAGAAACTGGTAGGTCAGATCGACGATCAGGTTTGTCAGTACGAAGATGACGCCGACGAGCAGCGTCACTCCCTGAATTACAGGATAATCTCGCGCGAAGATCGCGTCAACGAGCAACGTCCCAAGGCCCGGCCGCTGGAACACGACCTCGACGACGACGGCCCCATTGAGGACGTAACTGAACTGCAGTCCGACGATGGTTACGACGGGGACGAGTGCGTTCCGGAGTGCGTGTTTGTACACCACGATTCGCTCCCGTAACCCCTTCGACCGGGCAGTGTCGATGTACGCGGCGTCGAATACGTCGAGCATCGCTGTTCGTACCAACCGCGCGATGACCGCAGCCATTCCCGAGCCTAAGGTCACCGCTGGGAGGACAAGATGTGCGAGATCGCCAGCCCCGGAGACAGGAAAGATATTCAGCCAGAGGGCACCGATCATGATGAGCAGATATCCGAGCCAGAAGTTCGGCATCGAGACGCCCACCAGCGCACCGAACTGTGCCGCGTAGTCGATTCGGCTGCCTGGATTCGTCGCACTCGCGACACCAGCGGGCAGCGCGATCGCGATAGCGACAGCCATCGCGGCGACAGCGAGTGTAATCGTGTTCGGTAGCCGCTGTCCAATCATCGAAGCCACCGTCTGCTCGGAGCTATACGACACCCCCAGATCGCCGCTCAGTACATCGGTAAGCCAATTCACGTACTGGACAACGAACGGGTCGTTTAGACCGTGTTGCTCTCGAAATTCCGACACTGCCTCTTCTGACGGCTGATGACCCATCTGTTCGGTAAGTGCAGTGACAGCTGGGTCCCCTGGCGTGACGAAAACCATGCTAAACGTGAGTATAGATACACTGATGAGAACCAGAACGGTCGTCCCGAACCGTTTCAGTAAGTATCGATTCATACGCTTTATTCCTGAATGACTTGTAGTGTAATATCCGATGAGTGATTCCGCATTCTGATCATTTGGGTCGTACGAGCGGTGTCGATTATACCATCTATCATATGTTGTGTCTGCTTACTGAAGGCCAACTTCGAGAGAGTGGCTCGTAACGGCGGTTATTTCTCCATGTCATACTCGATGTTTTCAAGATGATAGCACGTCTCCGTCGGCAGTGGTTCGTACCCATCGATGCCGGCGTTCATCCCGACCACGTTTGTGACGTACGTCAGCCAGCCGATGGGGACGTCTCGTTGGACGATAGACTGCACCTCGTCGTATCGTCGTTTCCGCTCGTTGGCATCCGGAATCCGCCTCGCCTCTTCGAGTAGCGTGTCGACGCGGTCGTTGGCATACCCACTGAACATTGTCGCGTCCTTGGAGTGGACGAAATCTGCGAGTCGGTCTGGATCCGAATACCAGAGGAGCGAGTTCGACCACATCACAAGGTCGAACTCCTCGCTGTTCGCACGTTCGTCGATAGTGCTGTAATCCATCACCTGAAGGTTCACACTGAACCCGACCTGTGACAATTGCCCTTGGACGACCTCGGATACGAGAGGGAGTGTCCGTGCATCGTAGGTCCAGAGGCCGATCTCTAGTGTCTCTCCGTCTCTCTCTCGTCCGTTCCCCGTCGCCTTCCATCCGGCTTCGGCGAGTAACTGTTCGGCTGTTTGCGGCTCGTACGGATACGGTTCGAGGTCTGTGTTAGCCCAGTCGGTAACCTCCGGTGGGAAGGGACCAATGGCAGCCGGACCGAGGTCGTTCAACACGCTTCCGACGATCTCCTCCTGATCGATCGCGTGCATGACTGCACGGCGCACTTTCACATCGTCGAACGGAGACGATGTCGTGTCGTAGACGAGATATCGAGATCTTGGAACCGCATAATCGACGGGTTCAAGGTACTCTCGGTCTTCCAGTGTGGAAATCGTCGATCCCGACAGTGCGCGCGCCATGTCGAGTTCCGTGTTTTCGAGTTTCAGTACCCGCGTCTGCTCGTCCGGAACACTCTCATAGACGAGTGTGTCTATCGCTGGCGTCTGGCCACGATAGGACGAGTTCGACACGGCAGTGATTCGCTCACCCTGCGTCCATGAGTCGAACTGGAACGGTCCTGTACCAATCGGTTTTTTGATATCACCGTCGTTGTCGTACGAATCCTCCGCAACGATACTGGTCGGTGCGCGGGTGAGATGTGCCGGAAGCGGTGCGAACGGCGTGCTCGTTTCGATTTCGACGACACGCTCTCCCTTCGCAGAAATGGACTCGACGGGCAGATTCGCCAGCGAATCAGCTTCGAAACTCCTCCGGAGGGAACTGACTACCGCATCGACAGTTAGGGGGGTTCCATCGTGGAACGAAACGTCTTCCTGAAGTGTAAATTCCCAGGTGAGTTTGTTGTCACTCGTGGTCCACTCGGACGCTAGGCCCGGTTTGACCGATGCATCGTAATCGGCGATCACAAGTGGTTCGATGATGTTCAGCTTCCGGAACATCCACCCTTTGACGAGCGGATCGAGGGAGTCCGGATTCCAGGGTGTTCCGATGTGAAAGGTCGTCTTCTGCTCCGAAGTCGAATCGCTTTCATCTCCTTGTAAGACACTACTACAACCCGCAAGTCCGGCGAGACCAGCCGTCATTGCTTTCAGCACGCTTCGTCGACTGTTTCGGTAGTTTCGTAGATTCGTCATTAGCGCTCGCGTTCTTCGTCGCTCTGTCGGTCGTTCGAACGTGCGGTTTGGTCCTGCAACCACTCGGTGAGCCCTTGTAGTTCACCCACTGCTGTCTCGAACAGTTCCTGACCGGCTTTGGCCGTCGCGAGAAAACCCAGCGGTCGTCGCCGCCTCATCGATACTGACACCGCTGAGTGTTACGGCCGACGGATCGTTGTTGCTCATACTCTATGTCTCCTAAAGCGCCCGATATATCCGCCTGTGAGCGCCATTGACTGGAGCCTCTAATTCTCGAAATCTGGCGTTTTCGGTCACATCGTTTGTAGTCAAGCTTTTCCTGGGTGGCTTCGATACGATCAGGTATTCGGTGGAGGACAACGGCCTGATCGGCCTCTTCTTCGTATGGGATCGATAGGTGGGCCATCACTCCGTACGACTTCCGTGACACATAAAACAATTCGGGTTGTAGTAGAACAAGCTCATTTGATATATTGGTGGTTTCAAATTTAAACACGTTGGGCCTTCCCACAGTCAACCGATGACGGGCTGGAACCGCCTCGATATCAACGTCAGAGTGATCCACCTGCAGTGTCCGCCGGAGACGACCGAACGTCGAGTAGATGTACAGATCACCGAGTGTGACGAACGCAGTATCACCATCCCGTGCCCGCGGCGCGGCCTCGGAAGCCGCTGTTTTCCACGCCACTCGTAGTTCCTCGGGGGCACTCCTCATCGGGAATTCGAAATCCTCTACTTTCGATTCGGGGATGTACTCCACTGCGACGCCCTGTGAGCGCCGCCCCGGTGAGTAGACGATGTCAGTCACTCCGAGTTGTTTACGACCACGAACCGTGAGCAGGCCGACTGCACCCGATCCGAGCCCGATTCCGTACAGGGTCACGTGATCCACCCGCCATACGAATCCGAGCACCGGGTCGTGTTCTCACTCATCGCACTCACTAGCCATGTGTCGGGTTGCAAGTCCAGCGAGATGCGGAGCTTCTTCGGAGATAATCTCTACTGTGGCGAGCCGGACGGCATTCTCACTTCCGGGTAGCACGAACACTGGAACATCACGGGCGATACCTGCGGTCGCACGGGTTGAGACGATACGCGTCCGAACCTCTTCCCACGAGAGCCACCGGAACGCTTCTCCAAAGCCCGGCAGTTCGCGGTCGAAGAGATTCTCGACTGCATCTGGAGTAATGTCGTCAACAGTGACGCCTGTTCCACCTGTTGTCACAACGACATCGACATCCGGTTGATCTAGGCACTCGCTCACAGTCGACTTTATCTGAACGTAGTCGTCCGAAACCATTCGACGATGTGTGACGACATGTCCTGCGCTTTCTAGGACATTCGCGATGGTATCGCCGCTGGAATCGAGCGATGGCTTCTCGCCGGTTTCACTGCGAGACGAAGACACGGTCACGATGGCCACGCCGATCGGGTCGATACAGTCGTGCCCGTCGGTGTCGGTCGTCCGCCGATCTTCGATCGCGGAGAGTTCGTGGTCGCTTCCGCTCACTACTGTTCACCTACCACGAGGCGTTGTTCGATCGGGGGGTGGGACCACTCCATCGTTCCCGGGAACGGATTTGCGAACACGTCCCAGTTTTCGTCGATCTCCGTCTCCGAGAGGAGACACTCGTCGAGAGCGTCGATGATGGCGGTGTCGTCCATCTCTGCACCAATGAAGACGAGTTTTGCTTCCCGATCACCCCACTGCTCGTCCCAGTGGAGATGTGGCCGCGATTCACGGTAGGATTCACGCTCGAACGCCGGGAGCGTCACCGCCCACCGACCGTTGACGTCGACGTGAGTCTGTGTTCCTGCCTGGCTCAGGTTGAGGGCGTAGCGCTCGCGTCCAGCAACCCACAAGTGCCCTTTCGCCCGGATGACGGAGTCAGGGAGCGAGCAGAGCCACTCATGGAACCGCTCGGGATGGAACGGTCGATGACGCTCGTAGACAAACGAATCGACACCGAACTCCTCGGGTGGGTGGAGATGATCGTGGTCGTGTGTCTCCGTCTCGGCGTCTGTGTCGTCCTCGTGACCGGTGGAAATTGCCTGTTTCCACCGGGCAGCATTACTCGTCTCCTCCTTATCGAATCGTCCCGTCCCGAGGACTCGATCCGGTTCGATGGCGCTTTCAGTCGTTTGGACGATGTCTACTCCAGGGTGGAATGTTCGGACGACGTGTTCTACCTCCTCGCACTCCTTCTCAGAGACGAGATCGCATTTGTTGAGAACGAGAACATCGCAGAACTCGACTTGCTCGGCGAGCAAATCTGAGAGTGGTCGAGCGTCGTCAGTCGGATTAAGTGGGTTGCCGAGGACGAACGTTTGGTGAAACTGGTGGGCATCGACCACGGTGACGGTCGTATCGAGTTCGTACAGCGCGGAAGCACGCGCTGGTGAGACGAACCGTTGTGCGATCGGAACTGGATCGCTGATACCTGAGGTTTCGATGACCAGGTAATCGAACTCCTCATCGAGAGCGAGACGTTTCAACTCTTGATCAAGTTCGTTTTGAAGGCCACAGCAAATACACCCGTTAGAGAGTTCGGTGACGCCTCCATCGTCAATCGAGAGTTCGGAGCCGTTCTCGATGAGATCGGCGTCGACGTTCACCTCACCGACGTCGTTGACGAGGACGGCGATGTCGTACTGTTCACTGCCGACGGTGAGGAGGTGGTTGAGTAGTGTCGTCTTTCCGGCCCCGAGCCCGCCACTCAGGATCGTGACGGGGGGTTGATCGTCGATGCTCATCAGTTGTTGGCCAGCGCCAGTTCGCGCTGTTCATCGGAACCGAACGGATCCGGATACGTTCTCCAGTCCTCATCCATCTCCGCATCCGAGAGGAGACAGTCGTTCAGTCGTCGGATCAATGACTCCTCATCGAATTCACGGCCGATGAACACGAGTTCGATACCGCGATCACCCCAGTGCTCGTCCCAGTCGTCTTTGATGCCGGGACGGATCGCGAAATAGCGCTGTTGCTCGGCCTCGGGGAGGGTAGCAATCCAGGTTCCGCTCGGCCCGGCTCGAACGGACTGTCCTGCCTTGTCGAGACCCATTGCGATGTCCTCACGACCGGCCGACCAGAAGAATCCCTTGGCTCGAACGATACCCTCCGGGAGATCGGCGAACAGACGCGCGATTCGGTCGGGATGGAACGGTCGGTCGGCGTCGAACACGAACGACGTAACCCCGTGTTCCTCGGCAGCGGCCTCATGATGGTGACCGTCCTGTAGCTCGCGCTTCCATCCAGCGGATTGGCTGGCCCGCTCGAAGTCGAATCGTCCCGTATTCAGAATCTCCGCGGCATCAACCGCGCCGTGTTCGGTTCGAATGATCTGCGCTCGGGGTTGGAGTGCTTGCAGTACCGCTTCCATCTCCTCCAGTTCTTCTTCAGGAACAAGATCGCATTTGTTCAACAGGAGGACGTCGCAGAACTCGATCTGGTCCATGAGTGCTTCTTCCGGGACGCGATTGCCTTGGGGATCGATGGAGTCGTCCGTGAGTGCCTGTCCCGAATCGAATCCCTGCCAGAAGCTGTGCGCGTCGACGACGCTGACCATCGTGTCGAGCTCGTAGACGCCAGTGGGGTCGAACTCCGCGTCTTCGAATCCACGAGCGAACGTCTGTGCGACCGGAATCGGTTCGCTGATTCCAGATGATTCGACGAGTAGATACTCGAAGTCACGCTCTTTGGCCAGCCGACCGACCTCGTCTAGCATGTCTCCACGAAGCCGACAGCAAATGCACCCGTTCGACAGTTCGATGATCTCCTCGTCGCTCTGAGAGAGCTCTGACTCACGCTCAACGAGGTCGGCGTCGATGTTCACTTCACCCATGTCGTTGATGACGACAGCGGCGTTCAGTTCTCGCTCACTGTTGAGGACGTTGTTGAGCGTCGTCGTCTTGCCGGCACCGAGGCTTCCGCTCAAAATCGTTACTGGAATCGGGGTGTTGTTCGACACCATACTCGGTTTATGAATCTGCCCCACTAAAATACTAATTATTATGTTCTGTGGGATACAGCATAACAAAAGATATTAACTTAGGGGCCTATATTAGTATATGACTATCGCTAGCATCTCGATGTCCGAAGCGTTGCTGGCTCGTATCGATTCCTTTGCTGACGAACATGGGTATAGCGGCCGTAGTGAGGTCGTACGCGAAGGTACACGAACGCTCCTCGAGGAGTTTCAGCGGCGAGAGATTGACGGTCAGTTACACATATGCACAGTGATAGTTATTTTCGAATACTGTCAACTCACGGTTCAACAGCGTCTCAGAGGCATACGACATGAGAACGATTCCACCGTCTCCGCGACCACTCATGCACACGTCGGAGAGCAGTACTGTATAGAACTATTCGTCTTAGAGGGGAGTGTCGAAGAGATATCAGGGTTCGTTAACACCGTTCGGTCAGTTTCCGATGTCCGAGCGGTGGACTACTCGATCACGTCACTCGCTGAGGATCTCCCCGATCATTCTATCCAGTCTTGAGTACGCCTTAGTGCTCAGCGAGGAGCATCAGTTTGACTCGACTCACTGCATCGAAATCGCGCAGTCGATACGTGATTTCTCCTATACGTTCTGCAGGTCACGGCAAAAGAGGAATTTCAAGACACCGCCACAACGGGTTCGAACCTGAACTGCGGGATGTAGGTAGTACCAGAAGCCGAACGTTGTTCCCGCGAGATTGATCGCAACGATCACTCAGGCGTACTGTCGGTTAACTGTCTCGAGTTGCCGAGGAAGTAATGCGAGGTACCAAGGAGCGTTGTCAGTCGTGACCGCTGCCATCGAGTGAGCGGGTCTGAATCGTTTCCGAATCGACGGCTATGTCCGTGAGAAGTGCCACGAGATCATCTTCTGTCACTGGCTGTACGGTCGCATCCAATCCCACATCGCGGGCCACGCGAACCGAACTCGGTGGATGCAGATTTGCTTCGTCCAACAGCACGTCGTCGTAGAACACTTCACTCGGCGTTCCCCTCCCGATGATATTGCCGTCAGCCATCACGCAGACCCGATCAGCGACCTCAGCGGCGAATTCGAGGTCGTGTGTCGAAAGGACGACGCTGATACCGTCCTCGTGGATCTGGTGGATGCGCTCTGCGACCAGTCGCGACCGCTCGGGATCGAGACCGGCGAGCGGCTCGTCGAGGACGACCACCCGCGGTTCGAGCACGAGTACACCAGCGAGACCGACGAGCCGTTTTTCGCCGCCGCTCAGGTAGTGCGGGATCCGATCTTCGAGGTGACTCGCGTCGACGGTCGTGAGCGCCTCCCTGGCACGTCCTTTCGCTTCGTCACCGGGAACGCCGTAGTTCTGGAGACCGAACATCACGTCGTCCAACACCGTGGGGGCAACCAGCTGTGTGTCGGCATCCTGGAAGACGAATCCGACTTCCTTTCGCGCGTGAGCTTTGTTCTCCTCGGTGATCGGCGTTCCATCGACGACCAGTTCGCCATCGTCAGGAACGAGCGTCGCGTTCAGATGTTCAAGCAGTGTCGATTTGCCAGCGCCGTTGCCGCCGACCAGTGCTATGACCTCGTCGGGATAGACGCTGAACTCGATGTCGTGCATCCCGACGGTCCCGTCCGGGTAGGTGTGGGCGCCACACTGGAGATAAACGAGCGGTGATTCGTCTTGGCTCATAGCCCTCCCCCGTCCATCGTGACTGCTGTGTATCCGACGATGGCGACGTATGACCCGACGACCAGGAGGAGTTCGTGGACGGGTGGCCGCGGGACGTCACCGTACAACGTGATGTCACCGTCGTAGCCGCGGGCTTCCATCGACGTGACGAGCCGTTCGGACTGCTCGATTGCCGACAACATCGTCATGCCGAGAATCCTGGCGTAGAGGCGTTTGTTCGACCAGAACTCCGAGAAGTTCGCCCCCCGGGAGAGCGCAGCCTTCACCAGGTCCTCCAACGTCTCGATTATGACGAACGTGAACCGATACGTGAGCAGTGCGATCTGATCGATCGGTCGGGGGAGCAATCGACCGAGTATGTAGGCGACATCAGTGTACGTCGTCGTCATCGACGCCGTCAGCGCGAACGTGACGACCGTCAGCGACCGGAAGCTGAGCTCTGCGAACAAGACTACGCCACCCCACGTGATCGAGAGCGCACCGAGAGGCGTCGAGAGCGCACCACCGATCGGCACCCCCGGTTCGAGAAAGGCAAGCGGACCAGCGACGGAGACGATAAACAACATCGGAAAGGCGTACCAGCCTGCCAGCCGGCCATACGGGAGGCCCGCGAGGCCATAAACGAGGAGGACTGCCCCGTACAGTCCGGACAGCAGGACGAGCCGGTCGAACACCGTAACCGCGAGGACGAGTGCGCCAACGATTCCGACTTTTGTCCATGGGTTGATGCGATGCAGTGGTCCGTCGCGACGCTCGGCAAACGCCGTGATGAGCCGTGGGTCGGGAACGTGGTTTGAGAGTGTCGTCACGATTATTGAGCCGCGCTCTCCTCTTCGTCGAGACCACTGTAGCGATCAACGTAGATATATAGTCCGATTCCGATGACGGCGAGCAGGACAACGACCCCGAGGAATTCGAGCATCATCCCACCTTTCCGAATAGGACCAGCGATGATGATTCCCCGGTTGAGGTCGATGAGTGTGCCACCGCCGTCTTGGACGCCACGTTGGAGCGTCTTTGCAGACCGCTTGGCCCACGGGAGTGCGCCGCCAGTCGACGTGAAGCCCCACAGTCCGGCGGCCAAACAGCCCGCGAACAGGCCGACAAGCCCACCATACTGCTTCCAGCGCTGCATCAGAGCATCACCCCCGCAGACTCCTCCCTAGCGTGGTCGCCGAGACCGACAAGATCGGGACGAACCGACGCGAGGAACTGGACGATGAACCCAGTCAGCATTCCTTCGATGACGGCGACGCCGAGGTTGAGCCCAACGAGTCCGGCAACTGCAATGGTCAGGTCACCACGGGGCAGTGTGCTCCCGTTCACACCACTAATGACGATGATTGCACCCATCAAGATCGCCCCAGCCGACAGGCCGAGCGTTGCGGCGCTCGCACTCGCTGGGAAGCTGTTCCAGTCCATCCGAATCAGCGTTTTGAACGCATAATACGCGACGATGGCTTCAGTGGCGTTGACCAACGTGTTCGCGCCGAGCAGACCGACAGCACCGTGACCGAGTGCCGCCGAGAAGATGTTCACGACCAGCGCGATGAGTGCTCCGAGGAGCGGACCGGCGAGGATGCCGACGAGACCTGTGAGGGTCATGTGGACGCCGCCCCACACGGGGATATTCAGCTGGAAAACCGCGAAACTCGCGGCCGTCCCGATTCCAGCGAGCGCGATCTGGTGTGTTTTGATGCCGCCTTTTCGGATCCGATAAACGACAGCGCCAATCAGCCCGACGCCGAGCAGAGTCCAGACGATCAGTGCCCACAGCGGGAACGATCCTTCTCCGAGATGAATGTGTGCCATGGCTGCTTGGTAATTCTGATGGCGAATATAATAAAGTTGCCCTCTTCAAGAACATCGATTAACAATCTTAAGGGATCTGTAGAGACAATGTTGATAGGAACGTTTCGTACCCCAACCCCTTTCACTGATTACTCTACTCCGTTACGTGCTCTACGATCTCAGTGCTCACCACATCGATCAGTATGGCCGTATATTCAGCAGAGACAGACGCATCGGTTCCTCGAACGGTCGCGATAAAGCGTGAGACATCCGCGTACTCGGCTTCGATGGCGAACGTTTCAACACAGTTTGTGTTGCCAGCGAGTTCGATTTCGAGTGCATCATATGCAAAGATAGTAATCTCGCTTCGTCCGCTGTCTCCGTGCTCTTCGGCAAACCGCTCGAGGTCGCCCCGAAGTCGTTCCACCACCACAGATATCACAATAACTATATATTAAATATCTCATATTTATGATGGAAATAGTGGTTATGAGATAGTTATTTCAATAACTATCCGGGTTCGGGCATCAACGATCAGCATCCGGTGGGCTGGTGAGTTCATCTCTGATGCGTGCAACGTAGTCGACGAAGGTATGAGCAGTCCGCTCACGTGGGCGATTCAGATCGATAGTGAGAGTTGATCGAACAGTGCCGGGGGCTGTTGCCATGACGATGATTCGATCAGCTAGCCTTACGGCTTCGTCGATGTCATGAGTGACGAATACGACGGTTTTCTCCGTCTGTGTCCAAATATCAAGCAGTTCGGTATGTAGACGGTCGCGTGTCCGAGTGTCGACGCTCGCGAACGGTTCATCCATCAACAGAATCTCCGGATCTACAGCAAGAGCGCGGGCGATACCGACGCGCTGTTTCATTCCCCCGGACAGCTCCTTCGGGTACGCGTCCTCAAACCCTTCGAGTCCGACGAGGTCGATCAGCTCCCGCACCCGCGCCGCGCAGTCCGGGCAGTCACACGTGGGACGGTCGAGGCCGAAGCGAATGTTCCCACGGACAGTCCGCCACGGGAACAGTGCGTACTCCTGAAACACCATTCCTCGATCCAGCCCAGGTTCAGTGATCGACTGCTCGTCGATCAGGATGGAGCCGCTGTCAGGATCGTCAAGCCCGGCGATCGTCCGCAACAGCGTCGTTTTTCCACACCCCGACGGACCGACAACACAGCAAAACTCTCCGTTCGCAACCGAGAACGAGACATTGGCGAGTGCGTGGACGGACTCGTACTTCTTACTGATATTCCGGACAGTGATCTTCTGTCTAGACTCTTCCGTCGTAGGTGACGTATCGCTCAGCGCCATGCGAGTATCCTCCGTTCCACGAGTCGGAAGCCGATGTCCATGCAAAGGAAGGCGAGGCTGATGAGGAACATATAGGCGACACTGGTCGCCATCGCAAGGTTGTTCGATGCGTTGATGATCTCGTATCCGACACCGGGTGCGCCGAACAGTTCCGCACCGACGACGATCATCCAGCACCGGCCAATACTCGTCCGGAAGCCCGTCAGCAATTGTGGTGCCGCACTTGGCAGCGCGACGAGCTTCAGCATCGAGAGATCACGTTCCACACCGAGCGTCGACGCGGCGTCGATCAATTCTCCCGACACGTCCTCGACACCACCATAGGCACCATAGAAGTTGATCCAGAATGCGCCGACAAAGACGATAAACGCTGCGCCGGTATGGTGAATTCCGAACCAGACGATCGCGAAGACGACCCAAGCCAAGGGTGGAATCGGACGAAGCACCCGGACGAGCGGCTGTAGCCAGTCGTCGAGGAGTTTGTTCCAGCCCATCGCTAGTCCAAGGCTGATACCCCCGGCTGCGCCGAGAAGTAACCCGGGCACGTAATGAAATAGGGTCTGTGCGAGATGAGCGAGGCCCGTCGGAAGAACAACCTCCGAACCAGCGATAGGAACGACAATCACAGTCGAGGTTGCAAACAAATCGAGGAATGCCCGTACCGAGTCTGCAGGTCCCGGTACCAGATACGACGGGTGGGTCATTGCCGCACCGATCCACCAGACGAGGAGAAACATACTGAATCCACCGACACCGCGAAGATATCGTTGTACGTCACCCTCGAATCGAGAACCGTCAACCACGGCAGTACTGGGGTCTGTATGCAAACTCATGATTGGACCGCGTCGTAGGCTTCGAAGGCGAACAGGTCCTTCGCCGCAACCGAACCGGAGATGTTTCCAACGTTCGCGACGAACTCGCCCATCGTCACCGCTTGGTCGGTGATCGAATGGGGATTCGAGAGGAAATCAGACGCACGCGACTCCATGGCAGCCTTGGCGAGGGCTTCATTCACACCAGATCCAATAATCGATGCAGCGTGACTGGCTGATGCATCCGGTGAGCCCGCTGTAAACTCGGTCGCTGCTATGTGCTGTTCTACCAGCGACCGTGAGACATCGCTCGCGTCGATAACCCGCTGATTCGCGAACAGCACCGTTACTGGATGACTCTCTAGGATAGTACCGGACCACGTGAGTTCGCCGAACCCGTCGTCTTGGTTGATGATTGTCGCAAACGGCTCTTGGATGATCGTTGCATCGATATCTCCCGACTGGATCGCCTGAACTGCCTGTGCTGGCGGAACGTTCGACTTGTGGATGACGGACTCCATCTCACCTACCCCGAGGTCTTCCTGAATCCAGTACCGTAGGACGACATCTGGGACGCTTCCATCCGGTGGTACACCAAATCGAATCTTCCGATCGTGTTCCTCCTCAAATTGCTCGAATGCGGCAGGTCCCTTCTGTTTGTACAAGTCAATAACTGAACTCGTTGCCATGATCTTAAACCCGTTCCGGGAGTTCGCTGCGAGGACGCCCGCTTCAGTGCCCTTGTCGACAAGTACCATTGCTGGAGTGATGCCGAACATTGCAACGTCGACATCACCGCTAGCGAACGCCTTCACGACGTTTGGACCAGCGCTGAAGCGCTCGACAGTGACATCAGTCGGTATGTCGTTGTAATATCCTACTTCCTCCATTACATAGTGTTGCATATTCGGATAGATCGGAACGTAGGCGACTGTGATGGAGTCAAGCGATTTTCCATCACTCCGGCCGAGACAACCGGTGAGACCCGGAGCAATGACAGCAGTTGCGCCGACATCTCGGAGCATCCTCCGTCGTGTAATATGATTCATCGGTGTTGCTAATATTGGTGTAGATTATAATAATCTCTGCGATTCAGGGGTGGGTTGTTAATATCATCTGAAATCTCCAGATGGAGAGTACTAGATGTTGATCTCAGCTACATCTACGAACCGACGATAGAATCAGTTTATGTCGGCGAGCGGTCCGAAATCATCGACAGGCAGCACCGAATAATCTATGGTGAGTGTGTCTTTTGTGGCTCGAACTTTCCCCACAAATGTGGAGATATCTTCGAGCGATCCTTCAAGGACGAATAGCTCCATACAGTGATGGCTACCGCCGTGACTATGGAAGTTCGAGGTAACGATCTCCTCGTGCTCGTGCCGGAGGCGCATCATTTTTTCCTCGACACTCGTTGTCTCGTAGTCGAATACGACCGTGACGACACCCAGTAAATCACGATCCTCGAGTTTCTTATCTTCGAACTCACCAAGCAGATTACGGCTCGCTTCACGGAGAACCTCACTCCGACCGGTGTAACCGTGGTCATCCGCAAACTGATCAATTCGTTCAAGCAACGCTTCAGGCATCGAGACGCTGACAACACTCATATAGCAATCTAGTGGTCGGGTATTATTAAACATTATTATTCTAGTTACAGTATTTGATGTTGGATAGATGGGAGTGTCTTCGATCCCGTCATAGACCCGAGAACACTGCTAAAGTAGCAGCCATCCATCAGCAGAGACAGGAACTCACGCTGTTTTTTACCGTTGCCGATTCCAACCAGTACGATTTCCACGTTTCATTTTCATGTACAGACCATCTCTAGGACCGTTTTACAGCGATAGCAGCCGTGTTTGTCGTGTGGCTATCACGATCGTAATCGTTTCTCCGAGCGGGGCACGATTGTCACAGCTACGGTATCAGTCGACAAAGTAGCCGAGATCGGTAAGTTGCTCGCGCATCGCTTCGGTGAACGCTCCGTCGACTGATTCGGATTCGGTGATCGGCGTTCCGTCGCTCTCCAACCATCGAGTTAGTTTCTTGTCGAGTCGTTGGGTAACCCCGTCATAGTGAGCGGTCACGTCCGTGTTTTCATCCGGTAACCGGATGAGTTTGGAGCTGTTGTCACCCTTCAAATATTTAAATTCGGCTGTTCGAATGACGGTAAGTGTTCCAGGGTGGTACCGTGCGACATCGAACTCAGGATTACGGTCCCGATAGATGTCGAGGAGCTTTTGACAGCGACGTGCACCCCGCTGTGTGATGGTGTGCGTTCGTATCTCGGTGCTGAGATCGATTCCCTGAAACTGACTGATATCGGAGCCGATCTCTTTGAGGAGCGTCTGCATGACGTCGATATGCTGTATCATATCCCCCTCGTAGTTTAGCGCCTCCTCCGAACCATATATAACGAGTGGAACATGGATAAGTCCATCATGCACGCCGATTCTGTGCCCGAGTAGTCCCTGTTCTCCGAATGACTCACCATGATCGGCCGTGATGACGACGATCGTATCGTCGAGATTCAGTGCTGTGGTGTAGTCGAAGAGTTCTCCGACGAGCCTGTCGGCGTATTCAATAACTCCGTCGTACAATGCTGTGAGCGTTCTCCATTCCCCTTCCGTGTACGGGCATCCCTGCGCGATGAGTTCATCGATGTGGGAATGATGATGGAGGGCGAGCTCTCCGGCTTCTTTCGGAGTGAGGCTAAGACGGTTGGCCTCTCGTTTCAGTGTCGGAAGCGGCGGGTAATACGGGTGGTGCGGGTCGCCAAAGTGCAAGTACAGAAAAAACGGTTCATTCGAGTTCGTAAACGATCGAAGCCGCCGCTTGGCCATCTCTTCCATCATATATCCCGTATTGTGCCGCCTCGTGTCGCTCGTCACCCCACCTCCATGGGTCCTGATGTTGACCAGATTTTTAAGGATAGTCGTTTTGCTCACTTCATCAAGAATAGTCGACTTATCGAGCCAGACGAAATCGTCGAACCCGCGGTTGAGGTCAGTCGCCGAACTCAAATTAGCGTTCGGAGAAATAGCAGCAGTGTGATACCCTTCCGCGCTCAGTAGTTCAGGAACGGTCTTCAGACTGGCAGGGATTCGTTCGCTGTCCATCCCTGCCCGGTGACGGGAAGGCCAGGTTCCAGTGAGAAGCGATGCGATCGACGAACGCGTCCAGATCCCGTGACTCATACACTGTGAAAACGATCGGCTGGTATCTAAGTCAGCGATGCGTCGGAGATTCGGCGTCGTGTCTCGATCGTAGCCGTGGAGCGACGTGTGGTCCGCCCGAGTACTTTCGATCGTGATCCAGATGATGTTCGTCATTGGGGGTGTTGGTGTGGCATGTTCGGTCGCCAATTCCAGACTGAGTTGCGCTGTCGTGCGCTTACGGCGCGAAGCTGAAACGACTCTTCTAATTAAGATGTGGGGCGGTTCGGCTCGTCATGAACGATCCCAGTGAGGCGTCGGCCGTCGAATAGGCCCTTGTGGCTGGTCATGTGTGAGCGAACCATCTGCCCGAGCTCGGACGTTTTCGGTCGAAGCGTTTCTCCGATCCATCCGGCGCCAAGTTCGACCATCTGTCCGAGTGCGATAGCGGTAGGCAACGGATCATCGATCGACACGAATGTGTGCTTTGGACCGACGAAGTCCCGGCAGAACGGTCCAACCGCACGGAGTTCACCTTCTGCGAGGTGGTGTTGGAGCCAGTTGAGATCGCCGTACAGCAAGCGCCGTTGGACGACATCCGTCCGATAGCTCCCGATCGCCTTTGGACGCTCGCCGCGCAACAGTCGATAGTGCAACCAGGGAAAGTCAACCCCGCTGTTTATTGCGAGTGGGAGCGATCCCCAGTACCGGCCATTAACCTCGATGAGCCGAAACTCTCCATCGGGCCGCTTCATGAACTCGACCTGTGCCGGCCCGGTCCACTCCAATCGTTCGATCAGCGACCGAGCGGACTCGAACATCCGTTGGCTTCGGACCCCATCGAGCAGTGTCGAGTTCCCACCACTCGGAGGATCAGTTCGGAGCCGTCGCTCTTGGAAGTGTGCGAGAATCTCGCCCTCGTCGGCCAAGACGACCGTGGTCTGGGTCTCGCCGGGGACGTACTCTTGGATCAACGGTGGGTACTCCTCGAACGCGTCGTTCGCCGTGTAAAACGCTTCGTAGGTCGAGCAAAGATCATCCGGCGAGTGAACGTAATGGGAGCCGTCGACGCGGCGTAACTCATGTTCCCCGTTCTCGGTCCATATGCTCTTGCTCCGTGATTTGATCACCGCCGGATACGACAGTTCATCTCGGATCCGATCGAGATCGGCCGGCGACTCCGGAGCAAACGTCGCCGGGATCGGAACATCGAGTGTTGCGGCGAGATCGAACGTGTTCGCCTTGTCATACACGAGCGAGAAGGTTTCCCAATCCTCAGTAGCGACGACCGTCCCCGTTCGTTCGAGGTCGGCTTTGTGTCGGGACAACAACGCTGTCGTCTTGTCCGTAGCTGGAACGACCGCGAAGTAGTCGTTGTCCGCTAAGTGCGTTCGAAGATGGTCGAGAAAGGCGTAGCAGTTATCGTCCGGATCTGGGTGGATGTATGCATCCGTCGCATACTTCGATATCGGCCCCAGGGCGAACCGTCTATCCGTTCCGGCGGTAACACGGACGCCGTGTCTGCCAAGCGACCGAACGATGCTGAGGGCCGCCTGCCCATTGCTGTCGAGGACGAGAACCTTCATGATTGGTTCCCCGTTTTTCCGGGGTTTTCCGCGATCACTCGCTGTCGATCATTCTCCGATACAACCTTCCCCCAGAACGCAACGTATCCCACAACACCAGTATACAGTATTGTAATTTAGAGGCTAATTCAGACGCGACATTGATATCCAAATATTAATTCCATTTGAACGTAGGACGTTGAATAAGGGAACGCTCTCGGGTAAGGAATAGTTAGTCAGTCACCACCTCCTCGACATACGGATCGACGTTGAAATGACACCAGCGTCGCAGGACAGCGATCTGCCTTCTTGGTGCAAATGAACATGTTCATAGAGCACATAGCACATAACAGCCACAGAAACAGCTACGTATTCAGGCTGATTACATTCCTACGATTGCATATGGGAATCCTCGCGCTATCGGGCGGACAACAACGGCGATCCGGTGTGTACAGGTGTCATCGGTCGTCCCTGTCCGTCGATGAGTAAGCCGATCCCGATGTCCCGCTCAAACGGAGATACCCTGTTTTTCGAACCGGAACCCACCACTGTTGCATGTGAAACGACCCGCCATCTCCAGTGTTTCTAGCGTACTTTCGGAGGTGGTAGTCCAAGAGCTTCTGCAAAAGATCTCAGCGCTTCTCCTGTAGGTCAGCCGTGACAGCGCGCCACGACACGCTATTGCTTGCGGTGGTTCGCCGAGTCGTGTTGCTTTCGTTCTGTGGTCGTTCGGGACGTTCGGTAGCGTAGTTATCAGTATCGTTAAGAAATAAGTTCGACGTTCTCACAGTCGCTTTCGAAAACGAGTGCTCGGAACTGTCCGAACCATGTTCGAGCCGGGAGCACGTTACCGTACCGTTGCTTGAGCGCAAAGAAGATGGCCTCGACCCCTGACCGTCAGTGATAACGGTCTGTCGTCGGTTTGAGATTCCGTGTGAGTTCCTGCCGCTTGACGTGGGTGTCGTGTGGCTACTTCGTCGAACAGTGAACTCCAATACGGTACTGGTTTCGCAATCTACTAACGCCGTCGTTTTGACCGATCTAAAGGTGTAGTTCGTTCGGTTTGTATACCGATGGCTGGCTGAGGTGGACAGTCGAGCGAACCCAGCCGAACCACGCTTCCCGATAGTCAGCTCTCCATCGAAGGGCACGGAATCACCGATGAACATCTCTGTCGATGTCAGATATTTTCCAAATCCAGCGAGCACTCTGAGAAGACACTGCGCCGAATAACCTAGATCGAGTATCATACCGGAATACATTATCCATATATAAAAATTTATTAAATATATGGCGTATTAGACTAGGGGTGGGTATCTGCGTTACATATATAGATCGGTCTATATCTTGCGTGCTGTGTTCTATCCAGTTTCCACCGAGCAAGCGAATGTCTATGCGTGTAAGGATCTATAGCTCAACTGTTGGTGGACTAATAATAAAACAACGAGCTGAACCGAGCCATACCCGGGAATACTCCACGGGGGTGATTTGCTATGGAGCAGACCAATCAATTACTTACACGACTTCAGCAGTGTGATTCACTTGCGATCGTCAACCACGCGAATCCGGATCCCGACTGTATCGCAAGTGCACTCGCATTGGAAGAGATCGCATCCAGCGAAGGTGTATCCAATACTAAATTATTATATTGTGGGGAAGTATCTCACCAACAGAATAGAGCGTTCATTAATTTACTCAATATTCCACTCCATCATCCATCCGCTGTTCCATCGATTTCCGAGTACTCATCGCTGGCGCTCGTCGACCATTCACAACTTGATCCGGAGTTTCCCCATCCCTCCGAATTTTCTATTGAGATCATTATCGATCATCACGCTGTGAGTGATACTTCTGATGCTGGATTCGTCGATCGACGCCCGGACTACGGTGCAACGGCGACGATCGTGATCGACTATCTCAAGGAGTTGAATCTTGATCCATCTACTACGGTTGCCTCCGCGTTGCTCTTCGCGCTCCATCGAGAGCGGCTTGATCACGCACGATCGCCGACGATACGCGAATACAATGCCGCTTCGTTCATTCACCCATATGTCGACAGCGAACTGATCGACCAACTCTACAGCGCAGCGTACACGCCCGCGACGCTCGATGCGATCAGTGAGGCGATTCGCCGCCGTGAGGTACGAGGCTCACGACTTGTGACTAGCGTCGGACGGACGACGGAGGCCGATGCGCTTCCTCAGGCAGCCGATTATCTGTTACATCTCGAAGGGGTGGACACAGTGCTTGTCGAAGGTGTTGTTGAGGATACTGTGCGACTCAGCGCCCGCTCCATCGATCCGCAGCTCCATCTCGGTGAGGTCCTCGCTGATGCGTTCGATGACGTCGGAAGCGCTGGCGGGCATCGAGATATGGCTGGGGCACAGATTCCACTCGGGATCTTCGGGGATACGCTCTCGGACGATGGGCCCCTGTACGATCTACTGTTTACCAACATCGCAGAACGGTTCTTTACTGCCTTACACCCTAATGGTGTCTAATTGATATGATTGTTGTAGTATTAGATTAGAATCATCTATACCATCTGTAATCAGTCATGAATAGACGCTGTGCGAATCGAACGTAATCGTCGTCACACGGTCGGGATCGAATGACATTACTACAGAAAAAAGTGGACAGGACTCATAATTCTTGGGGGTTGTTACTGCCATATTACGACTGCTTATCTTCCCAAGCAACCGATGCTGTTTACGATCAGTACCGCGCCGACAAACAATAATCCCATTCCGAGGACGGTGTGGAGTGACGTCGTTCATCCCTTCCCCCTATGATTGTTGCTTTTCATGTCCTACAGTAACGTACTACACCAATTCATACCACACCCACTTTATCATCATAATGGAATTAAAATATTATGATTGGTGTGGGTGATGTGTGTGGTGTACCGTTCAACCGGAGGATGGTGGGCCGATTACGAGGTATATTTTTATGAGGTGCCGTCGTTGTAGTAGAACGAGATTGCAATGAGGAGAGGTAGCATCCAACAACTGTTTCCGGCAGTGAACGAGGACGCCGAACGTCTCCAAGGTGTAGACGCCCAACACGCCAATTTCTCCGCAGGACAGGCACTCGCCGAGACGATTCGGACCACACTCGGGCCGAAGAGTATGGACAAGATGCTACTCACTTCGGACGGGAAGATTGTCGTCACGAATGATGGAGCGAGTATTCTTGACCGGATGGATATCGATCATCCGATCGCTGAGATGGTAGTTCGTGTGGCCGAAACTCAGGAGGACGCGATGGGCGATGGAACCACGACTGCTGTACTCTTGACGGGCGAACTACTTGGGAATGCAGCAGATCTCATCGAACAGGGGCTTCATCCCACCACTATCTCTGATGGCTATCACTTGGCAACCAAGCGCGCGTGTGAAACCCTGCGGCAAGCCACGATCGGAATTGACGCTGATGATCCCGACCAGCTCCGAGAGATCGCTCAGACAGTCATTACGGGCAAGTGGGACGATCACGATGCCCGGTTTCTCGCCGACCTCGCTGTCAGAGCGGTGCAGGCGATCGAGCGTGATGGGATCGTCGATCGTCGGAACATCACCCAACAGGCCGTCGCCGGCGGCAGTTCTCGCGATTCAGAAGTCATCGATGGACTGGTGATCGATACGGAGCGTTCCTCGACATCTATGGTGTCGCCAGACACAGCGTTTCCACAACGAATCGAAGACGCTACGATTGCGCTCATCGATTCCCAACTGACAGTCGAGACAGCCACTGGACTCGGGACGGTCAGCTTCGATGATCCCGAACGACGCTCGGCGTTGCTCGAATACGAGGATCAGGTGTACGAGGAGTGTGTCACAACGATTGAAGACGCTGGCACGGATGTCGTGTTCTGTCAGAAGAGCATTGACGATCCGATCCGGCATCTCCTCGCACGTGAGAACGTCCTCGCGGTCGAGCGAACGCGGAAGGACGAACTGCTCAAACTCGGGCGCGCAACCGGCGCCCGGCATGTGGGGTCGATCGACCTTCTCACCACCGCCGACACCGGCTTCGCGGAGGTCGTTGAGCGTCGACAGGTCGGCGATCTGGAGCTGGTGATCGTTACAGGTGGCCCAGATTCCAAGCAGGTCTCGCTTCTCCTCCGTGGGGGGACTGAACACGTTACTACCGAGATGAAGCGGATTCTTGAGGATTGCATCGCCGCGCTCGAATTGGCTATAGAACATAGAGAGGTACTTCCCGGCGGTGGTGCGACCGAGGCCATGCTTGCAGCAGACCTCCGCGATTACGCCGCGGGTGTCAGAGGGCGAACACAGTTGGCCGTTATGGCATTCGCTGACGCACTCGAGACCATCCCCCGAACGCTCGCGAAAAACGCCGGGATGGATCCGATCGACAGTCTCGTCGATCTCCGTACCCGACAGCACGCAGGCGACCACACCGCTGGACTCGATGTCTTAATGGGAGACGTTCGGAATATGATTACTGCAGGAGTGCTGGAGCCACTAGCGATCAAACAGCGTGCGGTCACAAACGCTCAGGAGGCTTCGAACGTAATTATAAGGATTGATGATATTATTGCGGCGTCGTCAGATCGTGACATCGATGAGGAACACGAGCACGATTCCGATACTGTTCACACATCAACGGACGGGTATCCGTGGGCGATCGGACATTCGATGGGCGGGCATGGACACGGGCACTAGCTACGCTCGGTCTCGTCGTCTTCTCGGCTTGCCCGAGTATGCTCGTCTCAGAACGTATGATCATCGGGTCTGAGGGGGACCAGAAAAGACATTCACGAGACGAACGTACATCGGGTGGTCGAAATGGGCACGAACGATCCTACTGATGAGAGCGGGCGCGAAGCACTTTCGCCCGCGACACTCACAAAGCGTATCGGAAACGCCTCGATAGGGGACGAGTTGCTGTTCAACGATCACGACGAACCACTGGAGATCGTAGACACCGATCGCTACTCCGTCACGGTTGTTGACTCACGGGGCAACAGGTACACGATATCGCAGAACCTTCAAAGCGGAGAGTGGAACGTCCATCAACGTCTCTGGTGGATGCAAGTGAGGGCCAGCGAGTAATCCCGCGAGAGCGGGCACTACGACGGACTGTTGACTCATACACCAGCTATGTCGACCATCAGCCACACTGCCGTTCTCCGCCGATCGGAACGGTTCCAAGAAAGCGTAGGGGGAGAGGTCCGCTGATGTGTACAATCGCTCGCTTACGATGTCTTGGCGACGCTGCCACGATCCGCGACGCCGGCTTCGTCAGTGAGTGTGTCTGGATCGATGTCGATATCGAAGGCTTCCTGTGGAACCGACACAGTGACACAGGTGTTCGGGAGATCGACAATACCCGCGATTCGGCTTTCGACGGGCAGCGTGCTCAGCAGGAAGTACCCCTGCTCGCGCGTGTATCCGAAGTTCGTTAGATAGTCGATGGCATCGAGACAGGCGCGCCGGAGACCAACGTTGGCGTTCTTGTAGTGCTGTGTACCGTCCTCATCGACGGAATAGCCTTCGAATACGATGTACTCTGAGAAGTGAGGATCCTGGTAGCCCGGCTTGAACATGGCGTAGTCGGTTCCCATCCTCTCGACACCATTCTTAATGAGATCAACCTGAAGATCGAGGAAGCCAGCCATTTCGATGGCACCACAGAACGTGATCTCGCCGTCACCTTGCGAGAAGTGTAGATCGCCAACGATGAAGTTAGCTCCCTCAACGAACACTGGGATGTAGACTCGTGAGCCACGGCTCAGGTTTTTGATGTCACAGTTCCCAGCGTTCTCACGCGGTGGAATCGTTCGGGCGGCTTTTTCGGCGGCATCTTCCACCTCATCCTCGGACATGTCACCCAAGAGGACTTCGTTGGGCTCGGGTGGAAGAGCGAGCGGGGGCTGATCCTCGCGGGTCTCGTGGTTCACGCCCGTCTCCGCCTCGGGTCCCCGGTTGATGAGCGCCTGTTCGCGCTCGTTCCACTCATCGAGAAGTTCGTGTGACGGCGCAGTCCCGATGATCCCTGGGTGGGCGAGTCCTGGGAACCGGACGTCGTCGATGTGTCTGGACGATGCGTAGACGCCATCGAAGTCCCAGATGACTTTTCGGGCTTCGGGAAAATGATCAGTCAAAAATCCACCACCATTCTCCAAGTCGAAGATACCTGTAAAACCCCATTCGTTGTCGGGGAACGGACCGAGATCGAGAATGTCGACCACCAGTACGTCGCCTGGTTCGGCCCCTTTGACCTCAATCGGTCCGCTCAAGTGGTGGTTCGGATCGAGACGCATGTCTCGAATGTCGTTCGCACTGTCATCGTTGTGCACTTGATTCCCCGTCCAGTCTAGCTGTTCCACCCTGAACGTCTCTCCCGGCTCTACGCTCGCGGCTGGTGGCACATCAGGATGCCAGCGGTTGACGATCGGATCGGGTTGTTCGTCGATATCTGCATCGACGTCGACCTCAAATACTGTTTCTGGCATGATGCATGCTCACATACAACTCAGACGCAGTTATAGATAGTTGTAAATATTCACTTGATCATAGAAAGAATAAATAATAGACAGGGGGTAGAAAGTGGACGATTCGGATGCGGGAAATTTTCTTTTCTGATCCAGACCGACTACAACTTTGGCCCCACCCGATCGCGCTCATACCGTGGTGATCACCACCAGGCAAGCACAGCCACTGGCCGTAGAGACCCGACTCTTCCAAAGCTCTGTCGTTGTTGTGAGGGAATGAGAACGAACGTGTCTGTCTGCGCCCGAACGACCACAGCAAGCGCATAACTACTACGGCAGCACCGACCACACGTAGGAGTGTGTGAACTGTGATAGGTACCCCTGGATAACTGCTCGGCCACCTCCGAAATTGGTGTGTCCAACGGGCTCATTAGCTAGTAATCGTTTACCAGCTTACGTTCGACATCATCAGTGCTACTGACGGCTCTGCCATGATGAATGACGTAAAGCTTCCTCTACTTCGGCAGTGAACCGCCTAGCGTCCCTGTACAGAGGCAGTAGTACAGAAATTTCAAGAATTCTGGTTACCTCTCATCTACTGGCTGATGCTCTAACAACAGCCATGTTTAAAAAGCACAATGCTTTCCATTACACACATACGTTTGTAATGACTTATTCGCGAATTAGTAGCGTTTGCCTATGCGACACTGGATCGTTTCAATGATCAATAGTCCATGGATAGCCATCTGTAGACGGTGTTTTCCGACAAGGTACGATAAAAAATTATAATATACTACAAGCTGTTGATACAGATAATAGCTATGGATAAAGGATGGGAGGTAACACAACATGGCGTTGTATGACGTTCTTGGTATGGGACTTCTCTTTGTTGGTGGTGTTCTCATCGTGAATGGAATTTGGTTACTTGGCCGTGGTGACGGTTCCGATGTTGCCATATTTAATCTCCTTACTGGACTCATCACATTTGCAATCGTAATTTGGTGGGGATTTGGAGGAGAAGCTTCAGCAGGAACACCGTTCCAAGCAGCAGGGACGATGCTCTTTTCGTTCACGTATCTCTGGCTTGGGGTAAACGCATATCGGGGAATCGAAGATCAACGGTCGTTCGGTTGGTACTGTGCCTTCGTCGCTGTCGTGGCTGTACCAACGGGTTTCCTCGTCTTACAGGATGGAGATGTCGGGCTTGCAGTTCTGTGGTGGATCTGGGCCGTCCTGTGGACAACGTTCTTCATCCTTCTCGGACTAGAACGTACCGAATACACCGGATCGATCGGCGGATTCACAACAATTGTCGGAACAGTAACCGCCGCTGCTGGTTACCTCATGGCCGCTGGATTTTGGCCATGGGCCTGAATTACAGGAATGTTATCGATATATTATATCATTTTTATACTTTGTTTATAAAATTAAATAGATATTATTGTACATAACTATTAAGATTGGAGGTCCCAAATGTATACGCGGAGTCCATTGATTGGTGATAACTATGCCCGAAGTAACATTCGAAGTTGACGTGGACAGTTCGCCCGATGAGCAACCCGGTTCCAACCCCTTCAATCGGTGGCATCCGGATATTCCTGCTGTCGTTGAGGCCGACCCAGGGGAGACCATGCGTCTCGAAGCGCTTGACTGGACCGGCGGGCAGATTCGGGACAACGACAACGCAAACGAGATTCGTGACGTGGATCTCACACAGGTCCACTACCTCGCTGGACCAGTCCATGTGAACGGTGCCGAACCTGGTGACTTGCTGAAGGTCGAGTTCCTCGATATGGGGCCGCTCAACGACCGTTGGGAATTCGGATTCACAGGCACGTTTTCGCAACAGAACGGCGGTGGATTCCTCACCGATCATTTTCCCAATGCAGCGAAGTCGATCTGGGACCTCGAGGGATACACTGTCTCGTCCCGGCATATTCCGGATGTCCGTTATCAAGGAAAGATCCATCCTGGATTGGCTGGATGTGCTCCGGATCAGGAACTCCTCGAGGAGTGGAACGAGCGCGAGCAGAAACTCATCGACAAACACGAAAAAGATCCTGAATCGACCCACGATCATCCGACCGGCGAAGCAGAACCACCAGTTGCGAATCCCCCGACGAAGGAAGGCGCTCTGATGGGGGAAATGGACGCAGATGATGCTGAAGCGGCTGCAGAGGAAGCAGCACGGACCGTTCCTCCCCGTGAACACGGAGGAAACCACGACATCAAGGACCTCTCTATTGGGTCCACGGTGTACTTTCCGGTCTACGTGGAGGGCGCAAAGTTCGGAATTGGGGATTTCCACGCGTCTCAAGGTGATGGAGAAATCTCGTTCTGTGGCGCTATCGAGATGGCTGCATACATCGATGTCGAGTTCGATGTGGTCAAAGACGGCATGAACAAGTACGGCGTCGATCACCCAATATTCGAGCCGGGGAATCGAGGGCCGACGTTCGAAGACTATGTCACTTTCTGTGGATATTCGGTAACAGAGGACGGAGAACAACACTATATCGACTCGCACACTGCTTATCGGCGCGCCTCGCTTCAAGCGATCGATTATCTGAAGAAGTTCGGATATACCGGCCAGCAGGCCTACCACCTCTTGAGCACGGTTCCCATCGAGGGGCGACAGAGCGGGGTCGTTGATGTTCCTAATGCCTGCTCAACCCTCGCGCTTCCGAAAGGAGTGTTCGATTTCGATATCTCCCCGGAAAGTCTCGGCGAGCACGAGGACCGCGGCAACATCAGTATTACAGATGACCCGCTTGGATGATGCCGTCCGAACGATTGGGAGAAGCAATCTTGTTACGTTCCAATTAGCCAACCACACGTATTGACTGTTAACGAGAGGGGCTGTTCAATGATTTCCGGTCCCCCGGCTGTCATGCCACGCTGGCGAACGTCGTCTACCACGCTCGGTTTGTCGTCGATTTTGGTCGTTGCAATCTCATTCGCATTCTGCTAGCGTGTGAGCAGGTAGTCAGCCAGCGCTCGGTACTGGTGCCTGTCGTTTTAGGCCTCGTACAATCGCTCGATGTGTATGGTATCCGTCTGCAACGGCCTTTCCGACGATGTTGCGGGCGGCTTACACCTCGCAGATGAAGGTTTAGACGCTCCGAGGAAATATGCTAGAGAAACCTTCCCTCGATGGCATAGCCGAACGGCGGACGACCGATTCGCTTGCTGTCAACAGTAGCAACACCAATGCCGACCTAGACGGGCGAGTGAACTATCTTCCGCTCGGCGTTGTTAAACTCCATCATTATACGCAGACGATCATATGTATATTTATATAGATGTATAGATAAAAGCGTATTCACTATCTCTTCTCGGGCGATTCTGAACCTCGCTGAAGAACTGGATCGGGACCGGAACGTGATTTCCCTCGAATCACTCATGGCTGGCTGCTCAGTTATCCGTGTTAAGATTCCCTCTGTGAAGATTATCAGATAGTATATGGTAAATATTCATTCAACTATGGCATGAAAATGAATTTCACCTGTGATAAGCGCTATTGAATTCTGGTAAAACAGGCGTGAGATTGTCGTCGATAGAGTTATTCTTCTTCTTTGCTAGTAGACACACGGGAGTTACCCGTGCTATCTTACTACCAAAGAGCGCACCGCAAACGGGACAAGGGAGGATTTGACTGGGGCATCCCCATCACTATCGTGCCCTTGCGTTTGTATCATTTCAACCAGATCGTCGTAACGGCGACTGTGGGGTGAATCAATCAGATGAGTCAGACCGAGATATCCACGCTAACGCAGCCAGTCAGTGAACGCGATCACATTCGTGGATCAAACGATGCGCCGGTAACACTCGTACAGTACAGTGATTATGAATGTCCCTTCTGTGGCGACATCTATCCCATTGTACGGCGGATTCAGAATCAAGTCGGGACTCGACTCCGATTCGTGTTTCGGAATTTCCCGCTTACAGAGCAACATTCGTACGCTCAACAGGCGGCTGAAGCGGCCGAGGCTGCTAGCGCACAGGATCGGTTCTGGGATATGCACGATCTCCTCTATCTGAATCAAGGCGCACTCGCTCGAGATGATCTCATTGGTTATGCTGCAGACCTCGATTTGGATACCGCTCGGTTCACAGAGGAACTCGATTCCGGAACGTACACCCAACGAGTCAGGGATGACTTTCTAAGTGGAATCCATAGTGGTGTGAACGGTTCACCAACGTTCTATATCAACGGTAAACGCTACGATGGCCCACTCGAATTCGATTCCCTGCTCGCTGCGATCGCTGATGCGGGGAATTTCATGGACATCAAGCGCTCGATGCAACCGGAGGATCGAGAACTTCGAGAGACTATCGATCGCTCCCGTCGAGGCGCCCCAGCCGCCGGTGAAGCCGTTCGTGATAGGTTTTCAGCCGATGAAATCTTCCAACGAGTAACAGCAACTGCGGATGACGAGGTCGAACGAAGCACACGACTATTGTTCTTCAGTGGACTCGCTGCGGGTCTCAGTATCGGGGCAACGTTTCTTGCACGCTCGGCCATGACCGCGGCGAACCCAGCAGATCCAACCGTGATGGGGAACCTGCTCTATCCGCTCGGATTTGTAATCATCGTTCTCGGGAGCTATCAGCTGTTCACGGAAAATACACTTACCCCTGTAACGCTTGTCCTAACACGGCTTGCGAGTATTCCCCAACTTCTTCGACTTTGGACGATTGTTCTCGTTGCGAACGTTATTGGTGCAGGAATAATGGCGTATCTTCTCGCTACGACGAGCATCCTTGATCCAGTTGCTACCGAGACAGCCCATCAGTTCGGTGAACACGCACTGAGTGTTTCGTGGTCAGGGCTCTTCTACAAGGGGGTATTCGCTGGTGGACTCGTCGCAACGATGGTGTGGTTAGTCCATGCAGCACGAGATACCCTCTCTCGGCTTCTTATTGTCTATGGAATCATGTTTACGATTCCAGCAGCGGATCTGTTTCACTGTGTTGTTGGCGCCTGCGAAGTGCTCTTTCTCGCATTCACCGGCACAGCAGGCTTCTCGACCGTCTTTTTCGAGTTTTTCGTTCCGGTCGTCCTCGGAAACACTGTTGGAGGCGTCGTGTTCGTCGCACTTGTAAACTTCAGTATGACTGAAAACCGACGCTTCCCCGAACGGGACCGACGGAGACTCGAACTTCCATGGTCCGAGTGGCTGTTTGGAACCCGTCTGTGGGAGTTATTTAGGACGAGAGTGCGGGCAGACTCTTCTACTACCGCTACACCAACCACTGCCACGGATAGCTGTAGCGTATCCATTGATGATCAAAAGAAAGACACCACTGACTGAACGGTGGTATTACCGTTCAAAACGTCGGCGGTAGCCATTCTACAACAATGGCTATACACGGCGCTATCGAAGCCATCATCAGTACTCGTATGCAGCTAGAAGTATATAAACGGGATTTCACTAGGTGTGGTCCAATCGATCGTGCTGCCCCCCGACAGACGGAGGAAATCGTTGCGGTTGGATCGGAGGCACCCAAATTCACCCTGTATTCGACACCGGAACAGAGAATTTCGTTGCACGATTTCCGCGGTCAGCCCGTGATTCTCGCGTTCTATCCCGCGGACTGGAGTCCCGTGTGTGGCGATCAGATGGCGCTGTACAACGAGATGCTCTCGGAATTTCGGCGCTACGACGCGCAACTGCTGGGAATCTCTGTCGATAGCGTGTGGTCTCACACCGCATTTGCGGATGACCGAAACCTTCAGTTTCCCCTGTTGGCCGATTTCGAACCCAAAGGTGCAGTGGCGAGATCCTATGGCGTCTATCGATCAGATGATGGAACTGCCGAGCGTGCCCTTTTCGTGATCGATAGTGCCGGCGTGATCCGCTGGTCTCACGTCTCGTCCGTCGATGTAAATCCGGGTGCAGATGGAATCCTCGATGCCCTAAAACGGCTCGAGAAATGAATGGGTGGATAATTTTAGATTATTTAAAACGAAGTAGCCCAATCCAGTGCCGCCACTCACCTGTTGGGCGAGTACGGGAGGATCTGGCGTTAGTCAGGCGAATCGAGACCGTACCATACTTCTCCACGGTTAGAATGCGGATACTCGCTGTCGTCCCCTCGAAGGGCATGTCTCCCTCGCCGAGATCGGCAAGGCGACATTGACGACCGAGCTGAGGGTGCGGGGGGTCGCGGACACGAAAGCTGACCTTGACGCTGTCGATGCCCAACGCGTCCAAGACAACGTCAACGTCCAGTTCCATGGCGATTTGACGACATCGTCCCGTGATCGGACTGGTCATCCCGCATGTGAGCTACGAGTGTGACTCGGCCGACGGAAAGTATCGGTCAAGGATCGTCTCGGCCGTTCGTGCCGCGAGTGCCTGTCCTGTATTCGTCGGGTTGGGCCCACCCAGCCCGTTCGCCAGCGCGCTATGATCGGCAACGAACAGGCGGTCCACGTCGTAGGCCTCACAGCCCGTATCGACAACCTTCCCCATTGCCATCGTCGAGTGGAGGTGGATCGCAGTCGGGGGAGAGTCCGAACGGTGGATGTGATCCGCCCCGGCCCGGCGAAGAATGTCCGCGCCGATCTCTGCAAGCCGGTCTCGGCGCTTGATGTCACCGTCACTCGGAACGTAATTGATCCGTGGGACCGGTCCGTGTTCGTCACTCACACCGGGGGCAACCGAGATCCCATTGCGTTGCTTCGGTCGATCGTCCGTGACGACCAAGAGTGGTAACATACGGCGGTAGTCAGCGAGCATCCGTTTGAGGCGTGTCCCAGCGAGTCGCCCCATCGTGTCCCACGGGGCGTCTGTGGGATCGTTCATGAACGAAAAGCCAGACCGACTTGCACCGAATCCGAGAATCGCTCCGATTCCGGGTCCCGTACCGGTTGTTTGGAGCATCCCGAGTCCGGGATAGTCGAACCGTGCAGCGATGTTCTGTCCATGGTGTTGATCAACAGTGTCTGTGCCGATGCGGTCGTTGAGGACATCCTCTTTCCACAGGCCCATCACACTGTCCCCGAAATGAAGCGTCAGTCCCTTTCCGATCCACTCATTGCGCGGGAGATCGGCGTTGAGCCACAGCCGTGGAGTCTCGACGGCACCGGCGGCGAGCACTACCGTGTCGGCAATTGCGCGCTGTGTCTCTCCGGACCACGTATCGCGGAACGCCACGCCCCTCGCGGTGGGGGTATCGCCCAGCGGGGTCTCGGTCAGCACGTCGGTGACGAACGCGTTCGGGCGGATCGTCACGTTCCCGGTTCGAAGCGCTTGCGGAATGAATGCGACGTTGCTCGCGCGTTTTGCCTTCTCCTCAAAGGGGGCGTCGATCGGATGGGGGTTTCCCGTGATCTCTGCAAGCGCGAGCGTGTCACCGGTCACCTCGGGATAGGTAAAATCACCCTGGTAGTCCGCAGAGACGTGAAGCGCCTCGTCGGGCTGACGGATGGCATTGGGTTGTGGCCGGTAGCCGGGCCTCGTGACGTTCTTCCCGTCGATGAGCTCCCAACCAGCAGCTTCAGCACCCCGAAAAAACAGCTCCTCTTTGGCCGTGACGGGCGCTGGGGAAACCTCGGTCATCTCCTCGATCCGTTGGTAGTAGGGGATCAGATCCTCGTAGCCGAATGCGTCGGGCCAGTGGGTTTGTTCGTCGATGGCAGCCGGATACGCCCGTGGGTGATTGCTCGTATACAAAAGCGTCGTCCCGCCGACGCCAGCGGCCTGGATGACCACGCCGTCACCCGGAAACGTCCGGAACCAGAAGCCGCGCTCGTGGTCAGCTGGTCCCCATAGGAGCTTCTCGGTCATTTCGAGTTCGCGCTTGGTGAACTGCTCATCAAGTAGCTCGCCACTCAAGTCTTCGACCCGGGAGGAACTCTCTGCACCGGACTTCTCGTGAGGCGCCGGCCACTGCTCATTGCCGTGGAACGGACCTGCTTCGAGAACTAACACGTCCAGCCCGGCTTCACCGAGTCGCCATGCTGCGACTGGACCGTCACCGCCCGCCCCGACAACCACGATGTCGTACTCCCGCTCAACCATCAGCGCACCTCTCTGTGGATATCATCGTTCTTATCGGCACCGGCGTCGCCGGTCACGGCGTCGGGCGCCGCACTGAGGAACAGATCTCCGTCACTGCGGCCCCGTTCGGGGTGGATTTCCTCATAGTCCCCAGTGTCGTAGTCGTTCTCCCGGAACTGCCCCGACTTGAACGTGATTTCGAGAGGTCGTTCGACAGCTTCGATTGACTGCCAGGTCGTGCCCCGCCCAAGCGAACCGTCGGGCGTGCCCCAGTAGCCTCGGAACGCGGCGTGGCCGTCAGCAACGCCTGGGAAATCGGTTTGTCGCCAGCTCTGGACAGCACTCGGATCGTTCGTAAAGTCGCGCTCGCTTGGCGGTGCGGTGATGTCCGTATAGCCTTGCCATTCACTGTAGTAGATCAGTTCGGTGAACGCCACCATGAGCTGAGCGACCAGCCCACCGTCGCCTTCGATGAGTGGGCCAGGCAGCTCGGCGGTGTCGAACTCAATGTCATCGAACACTGCGAGCGCACGGAGCCGATCCTGTCGGGAGAGCTTGGCGAACGGGCCCTCCGCAAGCGCGTCCGTCGGGTCAACCAGCCCATCGAGATCAAGGAGAGCAAGCGCACGCGACAGTTTCGGAGCCGACTCGTTCCCACCGAGAGCAATAAGCTTCACAGCGCCCAGATCAAGAACGGCGGAAAGGATCTCAGCGAGTCGGAGATCACTGAGACTTCCGAGTGTGGGAAGACCGAGCGAAAAGAGATCGTTGACATAAGTGATGATGTATTCGTCGACGCCCGCTGACAGCCCTCCCGGGACGTGCTCTATTCCAAGCGTCCGAAGTTCCGGTGTCCGTGGCACGACCGCGTCGACGGCAGCCCGGAACGTCGCGCGGGTATGAGGACCAGTGATTGACGCTTCACTTTCAGAGAGTCCCTGTGCCGGAGCCGATAGGAATCCGGTTCCCCCAACGGCGACGAGCGCTTGCAACACTGATCGACGAGAAATGGAGTGATGCGACATACTATGATCATGAACAGCCATCGAATAATATTCTTTTGGAACTAAAATATACTTAATATATTAGTAATATAATATCATAAAATAATTCTTGATGTGATCGGGTTGAGGCCGGACTGTATAAATATCTCCCAGATATATCAAGAAATGAATCATGGAAGAATTTGACTCGTATATCGTGCTCTCAGCAACCGTCGTGTTCCTCGTGCTAGGCGTGTTCGTGGGACCAGCGACAGCTATCAGTGCTCCAGAGCTTCCCGATGGTGTGAGCGTCGAAACCGAGAATGGGACGACGCTCACGGTTAACAGAGGGGTTGTGGGGGGATTTGTCACGGTCAAGTGTAGTGAGAGCGAGACGAGCGAACGATACTGCGATAAAGGAGGTTCGATCAGCATCGGCCCTGCATCGGTGTCCTATGATGGCTTCAACAGCTATGAGCCCACGGAACCGACCGGTGGCTTCGGCGACCGGTTTGTCGTCATGCTCGACGGTCAAAAGATCGCCACAGTTCAGGTGTCTTCGACGGACTCGGAGGTAGGAACACTCGTAGGCCTCCTCGGAAGCGCCGGTTTCGGCCTATTCGGGGAAACGGAATCGACAAAGAACTCCACGCAAGAATACTCCATCGTTCCCTCTGCTCAGCCAGAGTTACTGCGGTAGCGAGGCGAAAGCTTACCCGTCTACGGGTATGACGACCGACGTTCCAAAAGCCTTGCACTAAGACGTCCCCACAGTCGAGGAGTCGGGTGAAAAAATCGTTTCTCACCCCCGCGCGTACCGTCATCGATAGAGTTCTAGCCCACTCGTGTACGTGCAATTCATCTGCCTAACTTCAGTTGTAATATAGTATAGTTTCTGATATTATTTCTCGGAATCGATCAATATCGATGTTTTCAGCAACGTTTCCTGTGGGCGAGAGACGATTTCGGTCTTCAGAGATGACGTTCATCTCGGTATCCATTATTCCTAGGACATCACAGATGACTGCACCACGAGACGGACCGTCTGTAGTGTCTACTTCCAAATAGTACGATTCATAATCCAATATATTTCCAATGATATCTGCACCGACTACCCCATCATGGATCGCCGGAACCTTCGCCCCGTATTCCATCTTCATCAGTTCGTCTGGGTAATCAAACCACTGAGATACAGTAGTGAGAGGTGGCGAGGCATCCTCTATCTTATCGACAAATTCAGGGAGTACAGTTGCTTGATTCGTTACGTCTAAGCCCACCATCCGTGGGAAACCATCCTGCATCACTCGACTAGCGGCCTCTGGGTCCTCCCAGAAATTGAACTCAGCTACTGGTGTTGTATTTCCGTGCGTATGTGCTGATCCTCCCATTAGATATAATTCATCAATCTCGTCAGGTAGAGTCGGTCTATTGGCGATGGCTAGTGCGATATTTGTGAGTGGGCCTACAGCCGCGATCGTGAGGTGCTTACCGTGGCTGTTCACCTGATCACAGATGAATTCCATCGCAGTCTGATCTACCGGACTGGTTGTTGAAGCCGGTAGATCACCTCGAATTCCGTTCTCGCCATGTACCCATTCCGCACCACAAGGCTCTCGAACTAGTGGTCTTTCAGCTCCCTTCGCAACGGGGACATCTGTTCTATCGAACAGTTCCAGGACTGATAGCGTGTTCTGTGTTGTATTGTTGAGAGTTGAGTTTCCAGAAACAGTGGTAACACCGACAACGTCAACGTCTTCAGCCGCAAGCATCATTGCCAGCAATATCGCGTCATCGTTACCTGTGTCAACGTCCAAAAGTACCTTTCTTCCCATACTTATACTCGAATAAAACAGGGTAGTATATTTTGCTTTGTAGTACCGATAAACAGCGTCTTACTCCTTGTGGTGTGTTTCCCGATTTGTACTGCTAGTACCATCGTGGTGTGTACAAGCGGAGAAATATCGGTGAGTTCTGTCGTGAGTATATTCATCCATTTATATGGCGTCAGCAATCACCGGGTGTAATGCCAACCGTTCGATTGCGGTTCAATGCAGCAGCGTCCGCAGATCCACTGGCTCACGTATCTGCTGAATTTCCAAATACTCCGTTCACGGTGTTGGCGAGCCATCTCACAGATGATGGCCTGCTCGGACTCGTAGAAATAGCAACGAAGAACCAGACCAAAATCGTACGACAATTCGACGACGTACCGAAGATGGATTCGCATGAGGTAGTCTACACTGATGAACGGATGGTTTTGATCCAGTATCAGTTTCCAGAGGCGGAACCGTACCGTGCACTTCGGGCGACAGGGAATATACCACAATTTCCTGCTCGAATGCAAGACGGATGGTTATCCACAGAGATGACGGCATCCCACGAACGATTGGCAGCGTATACAGACAGATTAGCAGCTGCTAACATTCCATTCACAATCCAATCATTGTCCCAATCACATTCTCCAGAGGAGTTACTCACGGAGCGTCAGTGGGAGTTCATCACTGAAGCAGTCGAGCGTGGCTACTATGACAGTCCCCGCCGTTGTACGCTAACGGAGTTGGCAAACACGTTTGCGGTCAACTCCTCAGCTGCAAGCGGAGTATTGCACCGTGCTGAAGGGCGAATAATCAAGGAATTCGTCAAGTCTGTACAGAATCGTTCCGAGACTTGATCTGAAGCCAGCTAATTGGGCTGTCGGGCAGAGGACGTCCTAGCCCGTGCACTCCGGACGTTCAGTCAACAGACCGCGTTCGCGTCAGATCGGATATGCATAGTACACCAATCGCCGTGAACGCACAGCAGGAGGGCGTCTCTCCCGAATCATTTGCGCTTCGATGGCATGAGACGTATCGGACCACGTTTCCACAGTTTCACATCGAGTTCGATAACTACGGCCACACACGACGTGGTGAACACAGCACTCACACGGGAGACCGTGAGGAGCCTCGATAAACGCGGGTACGTCTACGGGATGGAACTCGATGTCGCGTGGGATGCTGAACTCGACCAGCCGTCACCCGATCGGTACATAGAAGGGACGTGTCCGTACTGTCTCTATCGACGGCGACAGATATGTCTACTGAAGAGAGCGAAGAGCTTCTCTCTGTAGAAAGACGAGATGAGGCGGCGTCCCATAATGGAGATCAACAGTGGCAGTGGCATCCCAAGATGGCTACAAATCAGTCTAACATCCTCCCACGGCTATCCTACTGCTAACGCCGTGCAGTTCTCCCAGTGGAGGGATTGAATACACAACCCCCGAGTCTCAACAGCCTTGAGGTCAGAAGGTGAGCCTGGCTGACTCACTGGAAAGTAAGAGTGCTCTCTCCACATTGTTCTCGTCTCCGATACTATTGTCCGGCAAAGTCGGCCAGTTCCTCGTTCAGTCGCTCGGTTTCGTCGGCGGTCACTCCGTGGCCGCTGTTCTGGAAGCGGACCAGTTCGGCGTTCTCGATACCCTCTGCGAGCACTTCACCGGTGATTTCGATGGGAGTGATCTCGTCGTGAACGCCGTGGTACACCCTTGTCGGGACAGTGATATCGTCTAAATCTGGGCGCAGGTCCGCATCCCGCCAGGTTTCCGCGGAGGCAACCGTCGCTTGTCCGGCGGCTTCCATCCCGAGATGCCAGATCCAGTGTAACATCTCCTCGCTCTGGTCGGTGTGGAACAGCAGTTCGCTGAAGTCGGCGTTCATCTTCGCTCGGTCGGTTCGAGCGCCCTCTATGAGCGGGTTCACCTCGGACTCGGTGAGCCCCTCCGGGAAGTCCGGTTTTTCGGTGATGACTGGGCTCGCGGCAGCCAACAGCGCGAGTTTGTCGACGTAGGCCTCGTCGTGACGGCTCATATAGTGGGTGGCGGTGCCCCCACCCATCGAGAAGCCTGCCAGAGTCGTCCTCTCGATGTCCAGTGCTTCGAGAACGCCTTTTACATCGTCTGCGAACTGGTCGTAACTGTAGTCACCATAGGGCTTGTCCGACTTGCCGTACCCTCGGAGGTCGATGCCGATACATCGGAATCCATCATCTAAGAGATGGTTGAACTGGTACTCGAACATCCGGTGGTTGAGAGGCCAACCGTGGAGGAAGACGATCGGGTCTCCCTCGCCTACATCACGCACGAACACCTCAACGCCATCTTCCATCTCAATATGCGGCATACTCCGTCGTACGGCAGTGAGGCCAATGTGGGTGTACCTTCCGGCAAGTCGTATCCACTTGCTAATATTGTAACATCAGTGGAGAAGATGAGGAAATCTCCCTGGCTTACTACTATGGATCTCACTGACGTGACGACAGACTCCGATACACAGATGCTCTGTATCAACCAAGGCGGTAATTAAGTGATATCTGATTTCAACTGCACAGTCCGTACAGTTCGCGCATTGACCGCGCCAGTCGTAACGTACCTCTTGGCAATGTTTGTCGGTGAGACCTCATCCTAACATGTGCCGAGGATATCGATCAATTCCCGTAATTTCTGTTTGGGGACGACCTGATAAAGCGTGGTCTTGATTTCGGCACGTACAACATCACACTTCAGGTCGGTGGCCTTCAGTTCAGTCTTGACTGATCGTGGAGTGGTGTCCGTTCTGTGATGACGCGTGAATTCACATCAGTACACTCCTGTGTACCGTCGCGCACTGTCGCGCACTGAAGCGGTGGTTCCATGCTCGCCGTAACATCGCCCGCTCGACCGGCGATCGTACCTCACTGCAGGAGTAAGGAGGGGATGAAGTCCCTCTGGCAGGCAATCGTTGTCGGGGATCGGGTTCCACCTCCTCCCAGGTGGACGAGAGGCGTCTCGAACGAAGCTACTAACGCCCTCTTTCCCCGTTATATCCACAATGACAACGCAAATCCGGACGTGGTTGGTCGAACGCACATACTCGGATGACGAACAGAATCTCATCATTCTCGTATACGCGACCCCTGACGGTGAGCAGTATCTCCGCAAAGAACGCGCACTCACCAGTTTCACCGGACCGTCGCGATCGACGTATGCAGCGCTCGATGTCTCGCCAGATCAGCTCGGGCCGGTCAAAGATTCCGATACCCGTGATCGGTACGCGACGGAAGCGACGCGCATGGCCGATGAACACGACCCAGACGATACCATCTGAGACGGCCAAGCGACACACGTTTTCATCACGGCCTGCGTAGCCTCGGCTATGCGAGAACTCGTCTTCGCGCTCGATTACGAACCGGGCTGTAATCCGGTTGCGGATACCCTCGCTACGTATTCCGATGCTGCGATCCGGTCACTCTCATGTCACGTCACGCCCGAGAGCCTCTGGCGGGTCGATCATGCAACCGGTGAGCGGGAGGCAGTGACTGCGCTCGAAGACGCATACTTCGAGGTGGAGTACTGCTCTGACTGTCTTGTAACCGAGGATTGCGGCGCGGACTGTGAGGTGCAGGTCCTCGATCGCACGGAGGAGACGCTCGTGCTCTATACCTATTGGGAGCGGACCTCGGTCTGTACCTCCGTCCCGCATCTTGCCCTTGAGTGGTTAGGCACTGGGCTGTTGTTCGAGACGCAGCGCGAGGGCCGCCGCTATACGTGGCGAATCATCCTGTCGAACGAGGCCGATATCCACGCATTTTTCGATGCCCTCCGCACGGAAGTTTGCGAGTGTGCCGGGATGGAGATGCTGCGACTGACCGAACTCGCTCCCCACCGCTCACAGACGACGAATGCGACTGAGATGCTGGCTACTGAACAGCGCGAGGCAGTCCGCGCCGCGGTCGAGCACGGTTATTACGAGACGCCACGGAAAACCGACCTCTCCGAGTTGGCGGCGACGCTCAACATTCCTCGCTCGACGCTCTCCTATCGCCTCCGGCGCGCTGAAGCCGAATTCGCTAAACAGTTCGTCGCGGCCGATCAACCGCTGGATGCTCTCTCGCCGACCGTCTGAGTGAGCCACCGCTACCGCAGAGTTGGCGTGCGCCAACTAAGCCATATGAGGCATCGATTCATCTCTCCTAGTGATGAGTACACGATCGGAGACGAGTGAGTCATCGGACGCTGATCCCGAGGGGGAGCTCCGGCTACTCCGACTCTCCGTACCGAACATGGATTGTCCCTCCTGCGCACAGAAAGTCGAGAAGAGTTTGGCGGGGATCGATGGGATCATCGAGCGTGATCTCCAGCCCACCACGGGAACGGTGACGGTCAGCTACGCTCCGAACACGACCTCAGAGCAGACCATCACCGAGGCAATCGAAGGCGCAGGGTACGAGGTCACCGAGCGGTTAGCCGACGATTCGGAGGCCACAGCCGGCGGTGTCGCAGCACCGTCGGCAATCTGGACGAGTGCGCGGGCGGTCAAGACGTGGATCGGTGGAGGATTCCTGACGCTCGGCCTCCTGTTCAAGTTTCTATTCACAGCACAGAACGTCACTGTTGGGAATCTTCTCGGCATCGAGGTGCTGCTTGTGGACATTTTGCTCCTCGCTGCCATTGCGAGTAGTGGCCTTCCGGTTGTCCGCAGCGGGTATTACTCGGCCCGGAATCTGAGCCTCGATATCGATCTGCTGATGGGCACTGCGATCATCGCTGCCACGGGGATCGGCTACTTCGTTGAAGCGGCAACACTCGCAGTCCTGTTCAGTATCGCGGAACTCCTCGAAGACTACGCGATGGATCGGGCTCGAAACTCCTTGCGTGAGCTGATGGAGCTCTCACCCGACGAAGCGACCGTTCGTCACGGTGGCAATGAGGAAACGGTTCCCATCGAAGATGTTCATATTGGCGATATCGTCGTTGTACGTCCGGGCGAGAAGATCCCGATGGATGGAACTGTCATCGAGGGAGCCAGTGCGGTCGATGAGTCACCGATCACTGGCGAGAGTGTCCCCGCGGATAAAACAGAGACGGATGAGGTGTACGCGGGTACGATCAACGAAGAGGGCTACCTCGAACTCGCCGTGACGGCAGAGGCATCGGATAACACGCTCTCACGGATCATCGAGATGGTCCAAGGCGCCCAGCAAAAGAAAACGGAAAGTGAGCAGTTCGTGGACCGATTTGCGGATTACTATACACCAGCTGTCGTTGTGGCCGCAATTTTGACCGCAGCGGTTCCACCACTAGCGTTCGCTGCGCCATGGCAGAGATGGTTTATACGTGGTCTTACATTACTCGTGATCGCCTGTCCGTGCGCATTCGTCATCTCAACGCCAGTAAGTGTCGTCTCCGGCATTACCAGCGCGGCAAAGAATGGCGTCCTCATCAAGGGCGGGAAATATCTCGAGGCGATGGGTGACGTCGAGGCCATCGCCTTCGATAAGACGGGGACGCTCACGAAAGGTGAACTCACCGTCACCGACGTTGTGCCGTTGAACGGGTACAGCGAAGCGGACCTCCTCCGCTCTGCAAGCGGGCTCGAACAGCGGAGCGAACACCCAATCGCGGACACCATTCTCGATCAGGCTACCGAGGCGGATGTGACGCCTGCAGAGGTGACTGCTTTCAAGAGTATTACCGGCAAGGGCATTCAGGCCGACATCGATGGGACAACCTACTACGCCGGGAAGCCGGATCTCTTCGGTGATCTCGATGCCGATCTCTCACACGCCCACGTCGCAACCGACGGAGGCGTCCTCGTCGACGCCGAGAACCAGTGCGACCAAGGCAGCTGCGTCGACCTCACGGACGAGACGATCCCTGCCCTCCAAGCCGACGGAAAGACGGTCGTGGTCGTCGGAACGGAGATATCGGTGATGGGTGTGATTGCGATTGCAGACGAAGTACGGCCGGATGCCAAAGCGGCGGTCGACCGACTGCACGAGCTGGGCATCGAGCAACTGATCATGATCACGGGTGATAACGAGGGAACAGCCCGAGCGATCGCTGAGCAGGTCGGGATCGATGAATACCGGGCTGAACTCCTCCCTGAGCAGAAGGTCGACGCCATCGACGAGGTGAGTGAGGAGTACGGCGGGGTTGCGATGGTTGGCGACGGCGTGAATGATGCGCCTGCGCTTGCGACCGCGACGGTGGGTATTGCGATGGGGGCTGCCGGCACGGATACCGCACTCGAAACGGCCGATATCGCGCTGATGGCCGACGATCTCTCGAAGCTGCCGTATCTCTACACCCTGTCGCATAAAGCCGGGACCGTTATCCAACAGAACATCTGGGCGAGCCTCGGCGCGAAGGCGCTGCTGGCGATCGGCGTCCCACTGGGCTACGTCAGTGTTGCGATCGCCGTCATCGTCGGCGATATGGGGATGAGCCTCGGGGTCACCGGGAACGCGATACGGCTCTCACGGATCGTTCCTGAACGTATGCGCAGTGCCGCTGACCAGGAGACAAGTGCATGAGTCCGTGAACGTCTGATGACCAGTACAGTATCCCCTCAAGGTATAGGGTATGTACGAGAGTGACGAGTATCAGCGCTGTCTCCAAGCTGCTCATCGGCGTCGTTGAGGAGTGATTCTGAGCCTGTCACCCTCTCATTGTAACGACTTGTAACGACTCTTGCACATTGAACCATCCAGATTTATAGTCCGGCTGTGGCGTGATAGTCGTTTTAGCGCCGTGATAGTACGTGATATTCACCAGAGAGGGAGTAGTCGTCACGTACTCGTAGACTCCACGAAACGGCGGATGCTGCGTAGGTGGTGTTCGACGAACTCGCTGACAGCACTGACCTTCCAATGGAGATCGACGGCCAAAAGCCGATCCCACAGATGGCCCGACGCTTCTGGTATGATGCCTACTCAGCCACCCCGGAGACGATCCTCGCCGACGGGAGTGAGATCGCTGCAAAACAGGGCAACGCGAGTGCTGAGGTAGTGCTACAACAGTATCTCCCCCCAGAACGGCGTCGTCAGCTGCCGACAGTACATGCGTGAGCGACTCGCGTGGCCTTTAGGGAAACTCCACCATGAACAGTGATGAGCCACTCAATAGAGCTGTATCAGTTCCGGGTCAGTGGTGTCGATATGATATAATGCTGTCTCCCTCTCTCGACATCGTTGGCGGAAGGCGTCCGCCGAATCATACGTCCCCGAATACACCTTCATATCGATATCCATGACTTCTTCGTCAGCTTCAATGAGGCTCAAATAATAGCTGTCCGGCGGTTGTTCGCCATACAATTCCGCGTATTGCTCCCGGGCTCGTTTGGCAGCAGCAGCATCCGTCACACTCCCGGACACCCATACGTCATCGTCAGGATGATAGCTTTCAAAGTCCACCTCGGCCCACGTCTGCAGTAATCGCTCGACGACCAGTGTGGCATACGGCGTCAACTCTGACACAACGTGGGCGGCCTCCTGTGGAAACGGATCGAGAAGTCGACAGGAGAGACTGAACCCCCAGTCCATGAACCGTCCCATCACCGGCGAGTAGAAGATCGAGTCACGACGCTCCTCGTCTGCAGACCGCTCAATGACAGCAGCTGGGTCCACAGTGACGGCGCTGTTTCCTCCCTCCGGATAGAATTCGCCCATCGTCTCGAACTCGTGCCGGAGGGAAGCAACGACAGTTGCGTCTGCGTTCGATAGGACAACCATGATAGCATCATGCTATACTGGTACTATAAGAGCTTTGGAATGAAATCCCCAGTGGTATTGTCTAGTTAAGCCAGTTTGAGAAACGAACAGATCCTTGAACTGTCATTTCGGATGATTGCGGACCTGCTCATCGAGTGCTGTGACGTGGATTTAGAAGAAGCTTGGGAGCGTTCGCCGTCCGCCTCCACTCGACCGGTTGTTCGCTTAGGGTGCCAAAAGGATTCTTCGGCTGTTCGGCGTGGAGCGCTCGTATCAAGCGATCTTTCAGTGAGTACATCGGTTATCTGATAGTGTTGGCCCGTCTGAGACGCAGACGAAGCGGATCGCCGACGACGAAACTGTTATCACGATCAGCGGTAAGCGGTCTCGGTTGTCTGCTACAATTGATCTCAATACGACGTTGATTCTCGACGTCCAGTTGTTCGGATGGCATGGCACCGATCGGTGACTGCGTTTCTGCATGGCCTCCGCGAGAAACACGGTCTTTCGGATGCTGTGTTTCTCGTCGATCAATTCGGCTATCGGACTGCCCTTGCTCGATTGAGATTGAACGGTCGGGTGGACTACACCGACCAAAACCTCATCGAAACGTGGTTTCACACCCTCACAATGCGCATCGACCGCTTCCATAACTCATGGGTCGGCAATCGGTTGAGCGCACGCGAATGGTTCGAACAGTTCGTACACTACTACAACCAGCGAAGACCGCACCAATCGCTCGACGGAAAAACGCCGGTCGAGGAGGTACTAAACTGGACAGTGTTTCAGACTGACACCCAATCGATTACTGAGATCCCACATCGTTGCTGCATTACTAGAGACCACCGGAATGTCGAAATACCCCTCGAGAGTGGCCAATGCCGAAAGTGATCGGTAATTCGTACAAGAAATGAAAATCCCATCGACGTCGGATTCGTCGGAGAGCGACGAACGAACCTGCTGTTCCGCCTCGACAGCAGTGAGGCTTCCTATTTCGGTGTTATCGACGAGTCCCCGCCCATCAATAGATCTCACACTGAATCCCGATTCGGTGAGATACGCCCGTTCCAATTCATCGAGTTCCGATGCGTAGGGAGTTACGACGGCTAACGTTTCCACATTGAGCGCAGTTAGTGCTCGCGTTACCGAAAGGGCGGTCGCCACCGCGGGAGTTCCCGTTAACTCTGACAACCGCGATTCCAACTCGGCGTCGAAGCCTCTCCCGTGGAGGAGACTGCCCGTGGTACATGCGTATGCCACACCGTCGATGTCTGCGTGGGACAGTAGCTCAGCCGCTTTCTCCGCTCCATCTGCCATCTCACTGAGCTGATCGGCAGTAACGTCTTCGAGGGGCATTCGAGCGGCGTGGACGGTGCTGTCCGGCGGAACCATTGCACGGAACTCGGGTTCTGCAGTAGTGTTCGAAGAGGGGACCACGAGTCCAATCCGTGCCATTACTCCATCTTCCCATCACGACGGTCTCGCTCTCTCGCCGCCTGAGCACGTTCGTCCGGATTTCCGTGTCCACCACCGCCGGGCGTGAGTATCGTCACTGTGGTCCCGGCACTTACATCGATCGAAGCCTTCGACGGAACGCTCTCGCCATCGATGAGATTCTCCCCAGTAGCCCCATCGTTGCCCCCATCGACACCAGCGGGTGCAGTCCGTCGTCGTTCGGTAAGCAACGATACGGTCGCATCCGTCTCGACGGTTACCGACCTCTCTAGGCCTAAGCCACCGCGATAACGGCCCTCTCCACCGCTCGATTTCCGGAGCGCATACTTCTCTAGGTGCAACGGATATTCGATCTCCATCGCTTCGATCGGTGTATTGAGCGTGTTGGTCATCCCTACCTGAACCCCATCCATACCGTCCTTGTCAGGTCTCGCGCCGAATCCCCCACCGATCGTTTCGTAATAGGTGAATTCGCCGGTTCGATCACCGATGATCAGGTTATTCATTGTACCTTGACCGCCAGCTGGAACCCGATCCGGAATCGCGTGTGCGAGTGCTTCCAGGACGACGTCTGTGACCCGTTGGCTGGTCTCTACGTTCCCTCCGACGACAGCAGCAGGCGGGGAGGGGTTGAGAACGGTGCCGTCCGGCGCGGAGACGGTTACTGGTTCGTAGCAACCGTGATTGGGTGGGATCTCGGGATCAGTTACTGCGCGGACAACGAAGTACACCGCGCTCTTTGCCACGGACAGAGGGGCATTGAGGTTTCCAGGGACCTGCTCGGCCGTTCCGGAGAAATCGACTGCTATGGAACTCTCTTCGATAGTAACTGTGGCCTCGATGGGAATTTTGTTGTTCGTCACCCCATCACTTTCTAGTATATCTCTCGCACGATACTCGCCATCCGGGAGTTCCGCCAGTTCGGATTCGATACGCTCGCGCGAATAGGCGATGACTGCATCGAAGGCGTCTAGCAACAATGACCCGTGTTCGTCGAGGAGTTCCGCGATCCGTTCTTCGGCACGATCGTTCGCAGCTCGTTGGGCTCGAAGATCTGCCTGTCGCTCGTCCGGGGTTCTGACGTTGGCCAAGAGTAACTCGTGGACCTCGTCGTTTGGCTCCCCGCCGTCGACGAGACGAACGGCCGGGAGTCGTAGTCCCTCCTCATAAACTTCTCTGGCTCCTGGTGGCATGCTTCCCGGCGTACTCCCACCGACGTCCGCATGGTGTGCCCGCGAAACGGCGAACCCGATGACCTCATCCTCTGGCGCGATGGTGGAAACGAGTGTGATGTCAGGGAGATGCGTCCCGCCCTCGAACGGATCGTTGACGATGAAGACATCTCCCGGCCTCGGATCTTTGTCCATCACCACATCAACCGCGTCGGGCATCGCTCCTAGATGGACCGGGATATGCTCGGCTTGCGCTACCATGTTTCCCTCGCTGTCGAAGAGTGCGGTTGAACAGTCTTGGCGTTCTTTGATATTCGGTGAGTACGCCCCTGTAATGAGGACGTGGCCCATCTCCTCTGCGACGCTCTCTAGCTGATTCCGAAGGATCTCGAGCGTGACGGGATCGATGTCGTCTGTACTACGCGTGTGAGTCTCGTCTTCCGTATCAGATTCCATGGCTGTGTCTTCGTCGTTCATTCTCATTTCACCTCGGACACTAGCGAACCATCGTCACGGACTCGGATGTCCCATGCAGGTGGAACGACGATGGTGCTTTCATCCTGTTCGATCACGGCAGGTCCGTCGATTGTCCGAGCAGGAGACAACTTCTCACGGTGAAATACTGGCGTCTCGTACACGCCGTCCCCGAAGGTCGCATCTCGAGTCCCCTTTAGCGGATCGCCGCTAGCCTGGTATTCGATTTCAGGCTCGTCTCGTGAAACGGTCGCCGTAACGCGACAGTTGATCAGGTGTATCGGTTCGTCCATTCGGTACCCATAGGTGGCTTCGTGGGCCTCCGCGAATCGGCGTTTGGCGTCTCGGGGATCGAATGAATCGCCGACAGCAACGGTGAGTTCGAAGCTCTGACCAGCATACCTGAGATCGGCAAAATATTCGATCGAGGCGCGTGCCCTGTCACTGATCTCTGTGAGGACGTCATCCTCCAATTCGGAATAAACCGTGTCGACGTCGTCAGGTTCGATCGAATCGAGGGATCGTCGGAAGGTTCGGACTGCATCCTGCTTTTCGTCAGCAGCGAGTAACCCATACGCTGACAGAATCCCCGAAGCACGGGGAATTACCACTCGGTCCATATCGAGAGTATCGGCGATCGAGACCGCGTGCATCGGTCCAGCACCGCCGAATGCAACGAGTCCGAATTTGCGTGGGTCGAACCCACGCTCGACAGTTACGGACCGAATCGCTCGGCTCATGTTCGCGTTGGCGACGCGATACACACCCTGAGCTGCTTCGACTGGTCCATCCATACCCCCTTCCTCGGCAAGGTCGGCTAACGCATCATGGGCTGCCTGCTCGTTGAGCGATAATTCTCCCCCGAGGCTGGTGGTAGATCCGATGTATCCGAGGACGAGATTGGCGTCCGTAACTGTCGGCTCAGTACCGCCCCGGTCATAACAGGCAGGCCCTGGTTCGGCACCCGCCGAACGAGGACCAATTCTGAGAGCGCCGCCAGAGTCGATCCACGCGATCGACCCACCGCCCGCACCGACGGTTTCGATGTCGACTAGTGGCGTTTTGATCGGTCGATCGTTGATGGAACCTTCTGTCGTTCGCTCGACGTCACCATCCCGAACGAGACTGACATCACTCGACGTTCCGCCCATATCAAACGTGACGAGCCCCGACTTCGATTTGTTGACTGCCCCATCGGCCATCGCGCTTGCACCGACGACCCCTGCGGCAGGACCGGAGAGGACAGTTAGAACGGCGTGCTGTCGAACTGTTTCCGCGTCCGTAATTCCCCCATTGGCCTGCATAATCCGGGGATGAGGAACGCCAGTCTCGGATGCCTTCTCGGAAAGATGGCCAATATACCGATCGATCGAGGGTCTGACGTACGCGTCGACGACAGTCGTCGAGGTGCGCTCGTATTCTCGGAACTCCGCTAAGACCTCGTGTGATGCAGAAACGGGAACATCGAGTTCCTCTCGGAGTGTCTGCACGACTCGCTGTTCGTTCTCGGGGTGGGCGTACGCATGGAGGAGCGATACGGCGACTGCCTCCACACCGTCTTGGTGTATCTCTTTGGCCACCCGTCGAACGTCGTCTTCGTCTACGGACTGTTCGATTCCCCCTGTCGTCGTCCGCTCGGCCACTTCGTACCGACGACGCCGAGGAACAAGCGGCATCGGCTTATCCGCTTGCAGATCGTACAACGAGGGACGATCCTGGCGACCGATCTCAAGCACGTCCCGAAACCCTTCCGTGGTGACGAGTGCGGTTTTTGCACCCGCTTCTTCGAGGAGCGCGTTGACCGAAACGGTCATCGCATGCGAGAACGCCTCAAGCTCGTCGGGAGTGATACCGGCGTCTTCACAGGCCTTTTCGATGCCAGCTATCACTCCTTCGCTTTGATCTTCAGTGCTCGGTACCTTGGCCGTGATGAGTTCACTCCCGACCAACAACGCTACGTCGGTAAACGTCCCGCCCACGTCAACGCCAACTATTCGATCGGACATTTATATCACCCCCACTACACTGAGCAGGGCTCGAACGCCGAGCCACACTACTATGACCGTAACGACGGCACCGAGTGCGTTTGTGACGGGTCCGTTCGTATACTGTCCAAGGAGATCGTCTTGGTTCATCGCGTAGATGAGGAACACGGTAACGATGGGAAGCAAAATTCCGTTTACGACCTGAGCGAAGACGATGACCTCGACCGGACTCCCGCCACGGAGAACCGACACCACACCGACCGTGATGATACCGCCCCAAACCGCTCTGAACTTGACGCTTTTCATATCCGAGTCCCAGCCAAGTGCCCCCATCGTCGCCCACGCTCCTGCCAGCGGCGCGGTGGTCGCACTCGTAAATCCAGCCGCAAATAGGCCGATGCTAAAGAATAGCTCTGCGTAGGGACCGGCGAGGGGTTTGAGCTGTTCGGCCATTTGTCCGACATCCCTGATCTGCGTGCCGGTTTCGAACGCAGCTGCGGCAGTAATCATTATCGTGAGCGTGATGAATCCACCCACAACGATGGACAGAATCGTATCAGTACGGGATTTGGGAAGATCCCCCGGACCGGACCAGCGCTCCTGAACGTTGCTCGCGTGAAGGAACAAATTGTAACCAACGATCGTCGTGCCGATCAAACCAGTAATGAGATACAGCGACCCCGACGGAATTTCAGGCACGAATCCCGCGAAGATCGCCCCCACGTCCGGCCCGATCAGGATGGCTGAAGCCACAAACGAAATGGCCATAATAACCACGAGGCCCACCAACGCCCGCTCGATCACCTTATATTGGCCAGTGAACAGCAACAGACCAGCCACCAGCCCCATGACGACACCCCACAGAGTGGAACTCACACCAGTGATGGTTGCCAGACCCGCAGCACCTCCTAGGAGGTTTCCGGCTTCGTAGGCCGCTGTACCGACACCGATCGCACCTAACACGAGGAAGATACTCACAAATTCGACGATCGGATTATCGAACCGTTCACGAAGGGCTTCACCAAGACCTTCCCCCGAGATGAGACCCAACCGTGCGCTCATCTCCTGAAGAACGATCGTCGCAATGATCGAAAACGCGATGGTCCAGAGGAGAGCGTACCCAAACTGCGCGCCCGTTACACTAGCCGTGGTAAGCGTTCCAGGGCCAATGAACGCTGCTGCAACCATCGTACCAGGGCCGATGGCTGTGAGTCGTTGAATAATGTTCATAGTTATTTACGTTGATACCCATTGCCATACTAATCATCATTAACGAAAAGGATTGTTAAGAGATGTGTGCATCAACCACATCAGAGGTATGAAAACGCACATCAATAGATCACTCTTCACATTCGATCAGCAACACCTTGGATACGCTTTCTTTGATCTCAAGCTCGAAGGGTAACTCCTCAACACTACCCTGTATGAATCGCATCATGAACCAACGGAGGGATTCGGAGGGGAACACGACGTGGTAAATGTCGCCTTCTGTGTTTCGAACTGTTAGGAATCCGCAAAAAGAAAGCCAATCAAGAACCTCATCCAACGAATCGAACCGTTCAGCGTACTCCCGCGAATGATACCGAGCGACTCTGTCGACCGTCTCGAGAAACACAGGATCTCGCTGTTCACGTTCATCTACTTGATTCAAGAACGCATGGAGTAAGTCGATGTCTAATAGGACGTGTTCACCCGTGGTTAACATCTGATAGTACGTCTGTAAATCGTCGCTGTTGTTCGCGTTTGCTGATTCGAAATTCGCCGCATAAAATGAGACCGCCCTGCGGATTATCTCACTCCGACTTTTTTCGGTCTGATCGGTTAGTTGTTCGAGCGCAGATTTCGCGTCTTCGTTGAGGGAGACAGTCACTCGATCTCCAGGCATAGTTCGTATCACGGCGGGAATTACCTATAACCAGTGTTCTCATCGAGCATCCACGAGTGTTAGTGAATGGTGATCATGACACTCACAGGAATGAGCACACCGCGATACTCGTCTGGGATGTGGTTCCTCTCGGGCTGTCGCTTGGAGAAGTCGTCACTGTACTGTACTTGATTGCTCGGTGACGACCGCTCTCATGGAGCGGTGTGGAATTGGATACATACACTTTCGGAAACTCAAAGCGATCCGCTGTGGCGTTTCTTCATCTCCCCGAGAAACACGACGTTTCGGAGGTGGAATCTCTCGTCAATACCAGTGGATATCTGACGGTTCTCTTTCGACACAAACCACATCGTAAAATGGTTTCAGACCGTTTCGATGCGAATCAGCCGCTTTCACCCGTTCTAGCGGGACAGTCAGGCCACTGCTCACCGCTGGCTCCGCCGGTTCAGACACCACTACAACCACGATCGACCGAATCAGGTGTTGGACGGACGAACTTGGGAGAGTTGTTCAGGATCGCTATTTTTGGTTCGCTGCGAGATCAAAGAGCACAGCAATCCGGCGTTCGTCGAAGATGGATCATAAAGAGTTCCCACCTGTCTGTCAGGCCACAGGAAAAATCCTCCAGACCCATCTGCTTGATTCAGTTATCATCTGCGATGTCGAGGAAATCTGTGCTGAAATAGCTTCAACAGTACGTCTCGATTCCGTTCGATCGTTACCGACGAAAGATCTGCTATTGTCTGTCCCACTCTCGGACGCGAAACTCTGTGTGATCGTATCAACCCCCCTCCGTTATCGAACTGTAGTGTGATTACTACAATTTTCAACGACCACATCAAGCGCTTGATGGACGAACACCGATTCAGGAGGTTATCTAGACGGCTCCTATCCCAGCATCGCCTCGATGAGAGAACGCTTTCACGGTCCTATACGAAGATCAATCAAAAACGAACATGATCAGGTGGAAATATGAACGCCGCTACACTAACAGGAGGTAAGTAACTCTCCATGCTACCAGCAGTTAGAAAACGTGAAATCGTTGAGTTGGTTTCCGAGCAAGGGGAATGCTCCGTCGCCGAACTCGCTGAGGAGATGGACTGTTCAAAGGCAACGATTCGCCGTGATCTCAGTGCTCTCGAAGACAGACAACTGATCGAGCGCTCTCATGGTGGCGCGGTTCCGGTGACGACCGTTGGGAAAGAACAGACCTATGGTCAGAAGGAAGTACAGAACCTCAACGGCAAGATGCGAATTGCGGAGCGAGCAGCAGAAGAGATCACTGACAATCAAGTCGTGTTTTTCGACTCGGGTTCGACGACGATGCAAGTAGCTAAAAACGCGCCTGATGACAGGTCATTCCTTGCGGTGACTAACTCACCGGTGTTAGCGATTGAGCTGGGCAAACAAGTTGATAACGTGAAACTCACGGGCGGATCACTCCGTCACGAGACTCGTGCCCTCACCGGGCCGAGCGCGGAGCGGTTCATGGAGCGAACGAACTTCGACTTGCTGTTTTTAGGAACGAACGCAATTGGGCCATCTGAGGGGTTGATGACGCCGAACGAGGGCGAAGCCCGATTGAAATCACTCATGATCGAGAACGCGGGCCGTGTCGTCCTTGTTTCCGATGGATCTAAACTTGGAAAACAGAGTTTTGTGAAATTTTCCTCATTAGATGATATAGATACGTTCATAACTGACACGGAACTATCGAGTGAGCAGCACGAAACGTTCGAAACCGCTGATGTAGAGGTTATTCAGGAGGTCGAGCAGTGATTCTCACAGTAACGCTCAATCCTGCGGTCGATCACACGGTGGAAGTCGATAGCCTCCCTGCACCTGATCGAATCTCAAGAGCGAACGATGCGCGCGTTGATCCCGGTGGTAAAGGAATCAACGTCTCGAAGTATCTTGTCGAATTAGGTGCCGAGACAGTTGCTACAGGTGTCGTTGGCGATTTCCTCGGGGAGTTCGTTCGCAATAGTTTGGCTGACGGACAGGTCAACGGTGATTTCGTCGAAATCGATGGGCAGACGCGGCTCAATACGACGATTCTAACCGAGGACGCTGAGTTTAAGATCAATCACAACGGACCAACGGTTTCGGAATGCGATATCGATGATCTCCTCGATACGGTCAAGCACAACGATCCAGAGACTGTCGTCGTCGGTGGTAGTCTCCCGCCGGGTCTCGGTCCGGATGCGATTGATCGGATCGCTCAAGCTGGTAACTGGGAAACTGTCGTTGACGTTGGCGGAGATTGTCTCAGAGAGTTGGACGCATCCTACGCGTTGTGCAAGCCCAACCGCGAGGAACTCGCGGCGGCGACAGGGCAGCCGGTCCGTTCTCTCAAGGAGTGTTCTACTGCAGTCGAACAGCTTCGTCACATGGGGTATGATCGGATCGTTGCATCGTTGGGTGATGATGGTGCGATCATGTCGACACCAAATGAATGTTTCCACGCCGAAGCACTCGATGCCGAGGTTGTCGATACGGTCGGTGCTGGTGATTCACTACTGGCGGGAATTCTTTCGGCGCTGAACCGTGGAGCGTCGGATCGCGAGGCCCTTCAGGCTGGAATGGCAGTCGCTTCGCGCGTCGTTTCAGTTCCAGGCACAGAGATTCCGTCGCTCGATAATGTAGCGAGTATGTCCGTTCGTGTTCCCATTTCGACACAGGAAGCAAAATCTGGATAGTTGGCGACTGTTTGTGATTGACTTCGATACTGATTTTTATTCCGGGGCTCTCCCACGCTAGCTCGTCTGAACCGTGGTCACGCTGAGAAATATGGGGGTGTGAGTGAACACTTTAACTATTATTTCACACTATATAATCAGAATCAATCATGTTCGAAGATTATTTTGAACAATAGATGGGAACAATAGTAGAGCATGACATCAGTAGACAAAGCAGAAAGCGCACTACATTCACACGTCACCTCGGTCAAAGAGGATGTGATGACCGGTGTGTCTTTCATGATTCCGTTCGTCACAATCGGGGGAATTTTCCTGGCTGTGGCGTTCATGATCGCCGAACTTCCGTTCACGGCGGCAACTACTGAGACAGTATTCGAGGCGGAGGGGACTCTCGCATGGTACATAGCCGAGGTCGGCAATCTCGGCCTAACGATGATGATCCCCATTCTAGGGGCGTACATTGCTTACGCGATTGCGGACAGACCCGGTCTCGCGCCCGGATTTATTCTTTCGTGGGCGATCCAGCAAGAACACATCATCGAGGCGGCTGGCTTGCTCGTCGGTTTCTCGGCTGACGGCGCCGTCGCTGGGTTCCTCGGTGCATTAGTTGTCGGTCTCCTCGCCGGTTACGTTGCCCGCTGGATGAAAAGTTGGCCGGTCCCGTCCGTTATCGACCCGATGATGCCGGTCCTAATCATTCCAGTGTTCACGACAGCGTTGTTGGCGCCAGTCGTAATCGTTGGGCTGGGTGTCCCGATTGCAATCGCTGATGATGCGCTGACGACGTTCCTCGAAGGAATGAAAGGTGCGAACGCTCTCTTGCTCGGCTCGATTCTCGGAGCGATGATGGCCGCCGATATGGGCGGCCCGATCAACAAAGTCGCGTACGTATTCGGTGTTGCACTTGTTGGAGACCAAATCTATGGACCGATGGCTGCGGTGATGATCGCTGGCATGACCCCACCGCTTGGGCTCGCATTGTCGAACTTCATCGCGCCACAGAAGTATTCTGTCGAAATGTACGAAAACGCCAAGGCCGCAGTGCCGCTGGGACTTTCGTTCATTACTGAAGGTGCAATTCCGTACGCTGCAGCTGATCCGCTGCGTGTGATCCCTAGCGCAATGATTGGCAGCGCAACTGCGGCCGCGACTGCGCTATGGTTCGGCGTCACTATGCCCGCACCGCACGGTGGAATCTTCGTGTTCCTCTTGTCGAACAACGCGTTCGTCTTCCTCGGCTGCATCGCGTTTGGAACGATAATAACTGCGGTCGTCGCGACAGCTATCAAACCGGACTTTGAGAAAACCGTCGCCGACATCGAAACCGAAACAGGCCCAAACACCCAGGCAGCAACTCAAACTGACGACTGACGGCCAATCACGTACCAATTCACGATTTACACCACATTCACCATGACAGAAACACTCAATAAAGACCGTATCGATACGCTCGCCTCGACTGACCACATCACGCTCGATTCGGCACCTACAGACAAGCGGGCCTGCATCGAGTATCTCTTGGACCTACTTGTCCACGCAGGACGCGTCACGGACCGCAATGCAGCTCTCGAAGCGTTGCTCGCGCGCGAATCGGAGACGACGACCGGCGTCGGTATGGGTATCGGGATCCCCCACGCCCAGACTGATGCCGTTGTCGAGCCGTCAGTGGCGTTTACTCGCTCAGAAGAAGGCATCGACTTCGGATCGATGGACGGCGAGCCAGCACAGCTTATCTTCATGATTCTCGTTCCAGAGTCCGGTGCCGACGACCATCTCTCCATTCTGAGTTCTCTCTCACGAGCACTCATGCACGATGAGACTCGGGATGCGCTTTATCACGCAGAGACCTCTGAAGAGGTGCAGGCCGTTCTAAGGGAGGCGGTAGCATGAGCAGCGAACGCACTGTAACGATCGTTCCTGAATCGGGGTTGCACGCTCGACCGGCCGCAAAGTTCGTCGAAGCTGTTAACGACCACGAGTCGGATGTGCAGATCGGTCACGCTGACGCAGACGAACTAACCGCCGCAGGTAGCATGATCGCAGTAACAAGCCTTGGGGCTGAGTCGGGTGAAGATGTCCGTCTTATCGCGGACGGGCCCGACGAGCAAGCGACGCTGGACGCACTTGAGCGCGTCCTAACCGCTTCAGGAGACCAACTCACTGACACTGATATCTAACCGATGTCAGAACGCACATTTACCGGAACTGGTGTAACGCCCCGTTCCGGCGTTGGGACCGTCGTATGGTACAGTTCAGACGACGAACTGCCCGACCCCGACGACGTGGCCGTCGAGTTTGACGTCGAGTGCGAACGGTTCGCAGACGCGTGTGAAACTGCACGGACAGAACTGGAGGCTGAACGCGCACAGACCATCGAACACGTCGGCGAGCAGGAGGCTGAAGTTTTCGACGCACACCTACAGTTCCTATCGGATCCGCAGATCGAGGACGGCGTTGAAAGCGCGATCGAGGACGAACTGCCCGCCGAACACGCCGTTCAGCGAGCGTTTGCGGGTCCGATTGAGCAGTTCGAGGGGATGGACGGACGGATGGCCGAGCGAGCCGACGACCTTCGCGACGTTCGCGACCGTCTTGTTCGACATCTCACCGGCACCGAACGGGTCGACCTCGGAAGCCTTCCAGAGGGGACAGTGGTGCTCGCCGAGCGACTCACGCCGAGCGACACCGCTCAGCTCGATCCCGACCGCGTCGCCGGTTTCGCCACAGTCACCGGCGGGCGAACATCGCACGCGGCGATCTTCGCCCGATCGCTGGCGCTTCCGGCCGTCGTTGGCGTCGGCGATGAACTGTACGAAATCGCCGAGGATGCGACGATCGTCGTCGATAGCGAGGAGGATGAACTCGTCGTCGATCCGAGCGATGAGCGTTGGGAGGCGACACAGACCCCCAACGAGGTCGATGTTCGTGAAAAACCAGTAACGACCGTTGACGGGATCGAAATCGAAATCGCCGCAAACGTCGGCCAACATGCCGAACTTGAGCGCGCGAAATCTCAAGGAGCCGATGGCGTCGGCCTCTACCGGACAGAGTTTCTGTTCCTCAACCGTGAGGCAGCACCCAGTGAGGACGAACAGTATGAAACGTACGTCGAGGCGCTCGATGTGTTTCCGAACGGCCGCGTTGTCGTCCGGACACTCGACATCGGTGGTGACAAGCCGGTTCCCTACTTGGACTGCCCTGACGAGAAAAACCCCTTCCTCGGTGAGCGAGGAATCCGCCGATCGCTCGGTCCGGACACCGACCTCTTCGAGACACAACTCCGGGCACTGCTCCGAGCTGCTGCAGACGGGAGCGGTCAGCTGTCAATCATGTTTCCGCTCGTCGCGACGCCAGAAGAGCTTACTACCGCACTTGAGACAGTTAGCGCAGTTGCAGACACGCTTGAAGAGGAGGGTGTTGACTATGTGGTGCCTGAACTCGGCGTTATGATTGAAACACCCGGGGCCGTGTTTACTGCCCCAGAACTCGCCGCACAGGTAGACTTCCTCAGTATCGGAACAAACGATCTGACCCAGTATATTATGGCCACAGCACGCGAGAACGAGCACGTCGCGGATCTCCGAGATCCACGCCGGCCTGCCATGTTGCGAGCCATCGATCGAACCGTCGGAGCTGCTCACAAAAACGACGCATGGATTGGCATGTGTGGAGAGATGGCTGGCAACCCCCAACTGACTGAACTCCTCGTCGGGCTAGGACTCGACGAACTCAGTATGAGTGTAGTTACCGTGCCAGACGTCAAAGCCGCTGTCCAAACGATCGACGCTACCGAGGCGGCCGAGCACGCGTCGTATGCGCTTAAGGCAGTAACCAGAGAACAGGTTATCAAACGAATCCAAAGCGGAAATTGCAACCAATGAATCTCGTAGCAGTCACGTCATGCCCGACCGGTATCGCGCATAGCCAGATGGCAGCAGAGAACCTCGAAACGACCGCTCAAGATCGCGGCCACAACATCAAAGTCGAGGTCCAAGGTGCGATGGGCGCTGAAAACGAACTGGTCACGGACGATATCGACTCTGCACAGGCGGCCATCGTCGCCGCAGACACCGCAGTCGACCGTGATCGCTTCAGCGAAACGCCGCTCGTTGAGGGAACGGTCAAGGACGCGGTTAACGACGCTGAAGGACTGATCAAGCAAGCAGTTGAACAAGCCGAAGCAGGCGAAGCGGGTGTGACCGAGGTTGGGGAGACTGAAGCTGGTTCGGAGACCGGCAGAGAGACTGCTGCAGGCCCATCGAGTGATACTGAGACCGAACAGCTCGGAGGGGATCCGTCGAAGGGACTCTTTGCTCGTCTCCGAAGATTGTTCTCGTGATTGGGGTATCCAAATCAAAATACAAATAGGAAGTAAATATATGGTGGTTTCGATGACTACTATGCGTTCGATCCCCGCGCTCGCAGCAGCAACTGCTGGGATTCGTGAGGAGTTGCAGACGGCTCGTGGGAAAATTACCGTAGAAAACCTCAGTGGCGACTCCGATCAGATGCGGACTTGGAAATTGACCGTCGATTGCGCGAACATCCGGTACCACTCGACGCGGTCGGTGCCTTTGCCAGTGAGGAACGTGAGACTGTTGAGGATGTTGGTGTAGGATTCAGCATTGCTATGATCCGCTCGATGGGCCATCGGTCCGCTTGAACAGTATGGTTGGGACAGTCGTTTGAACGAGAAGCGATGGAGGCCGCATTCGTGAGCCTCATCGGTAACACGATCACTCACGGGCTGATCCTAGGAATCGTTGGATCCGTTGGAGTCTGGAGCCCCTCGTTGTGTATGGCTCTTGCTGGCTTCATTCCTTAGGTTACGGGTGGTAGTTCGACGGGTGAACTCACCGTTTGTGGACTCGACCCACGCGAGGTATCCAACGAAGCGATGGCGTACCGTGTCGGAACGGTCTTCGACGACTACACGGCACAACTCACTCAGCCAACGGTACTCAGTGAAGTGATGTCCCCGCTCCTCAACTGCGGCGTTTCGAGAGAGGAGAGCGAAGACCGTGCTCGTGAACTGTTAGATACGGTAAATCTCACCGAGCAGGTGGACAAGCGAACCTGGGAATTATCCGGTGGGCAATAACAGCAGGTCGCTATCGCTACGATGCTTGCGATGGATCCAGACGTTATCATCTTCGACAGCGTAACCGGAATGCTTGATCCCATGGGGACGGCAGATGTGAGGACACTCATCAACGAGCTAGCAGGTGAGACGACACTGGCGATCAAAGACGAGTTTGAGGATTACTACGAGACAGAGATCCACGCTGGTCGGCTGTATCCGAACCTCGACACGGTCGACAAAGGTCTGGTCGAGAAGGGCCAACTCGACCGACGAACGATAACGTTCGCACGTTTGCGGTGTCACCGCTCGTTATCGAACGGTGACAGACGAATCCAAGTCGGATTGAAGTCTGGTTGGGTGAGTAGTTAGAGGTTAGAGGATGGCCACCACACTAACGGTCACCGTGCCCAAAGAGTAGGTGTCTGGAAGACAGACACCACCACAATGAGTAAATTCAAAACGGCTCGTCGACTGTGGAACCGGCTACCATCGAGCGTCAAGCGACGAATCATCAAGAAAGGACGGAAGCTGATTCGACGAAAGTGATCGATATGGAATCTGTTATCAGTATCTTGTCATGTCGTCGGAGATGAACGCCTGAAGAGGCTTCCCAAGCGTTGCTGCTTGACCGCCGTCGCGATCGATCACCTTGATGACACTCGGGCCGACGCAGTGGGGTGTGAGCGCGGGGGAACAGGAAATCGAGATAACGGTCCACATCGACGAATACGGGCAACTCACAGTCGATCTCCATGCAGCCAATGCAACGGTCAGCGAGCAGACGTTCTAGCTCCCCAGCTTTATGGCACTGATACTGGCCATCTAAATCTCAGGGTGAGATTATGCATGATAGATCACGTCGGGAATTTCTAGTACGTTAGGAATATAAAATAGGAAGACAATATTTAGATCAGTTGTGGCTACAGAGTATTCTCACACTAATCGAAATCCGGCACAGAAGGCTACCGATCTCGTGTCCCTCCACAAGAAGATAGTGCACGGCAAGGATATCTCATCTATAGCCGAGATGAACGAGTACCCAATACGATATATTACTGATAATACTGCCAGAGGGTGTGAAAAACGAAACCGACCGCGAGTCTCCCTAGGGGAAACTAAGGACGATAGACGAGCCATTCAAACTGCTGCCGTCACTTTGACTATCACTCCAGCATCTGGTGACCGGCGTAAAGATATCCACCATGCTGTGGTCTCTCGGGGTATCAGAGGGGAGAAGTAGTGGCACCGAGCATACCGGCATCGGACCTGATAACCACCGTTTCTCAGCGTAGCGAATTTATCAGTGCTGTGGTGAAGAGTGATGAGCCGCCATCAAAGCAAACACTCAGCCACGATCTTGGACTCGCCCGATCGACGGTCGATGAAGTGACGCGAAACCTCTGCGAGATGGGCTTGCTCAAGCCGACAGCAGACGGTGTTGTCCCGACGTTGTTTGTAGTCCTCGTATGGAAGAGGTATGAATCATTTATGCAGTGTATCGCCAAAATCGGAATCTCCGAAGGAGACACCGCGCTGTGGCCGACAGAGGTGGAGCGCCAAGAAGTAATGCAGTTGGTTGCCGCCCGGCTCGATGTTCTCGAACGCGCTCAGACACCTCACGACAAGCGCGATTTGGTCGCCGACCTAACTGTCTCTCGATCAACGGTGGACCGTGCGCTACGCGAGCTGGAGATGGCCGAATTGATCGCGTGGACGAAAGAGGGATATGTAACGACAGCGGCGGGAAAACAGGCTGTCAAGCAGTACCGTATTACTGTCGAATCGATTTCGGATATCCTCGCTGCGCGCGAGGTGCTTTCGGAACTTCCTTACGACTGCCCGATTCCATCCTCTCTGCTCGCTGACGCTGCTGTAGAATATGCTGCAGACGCCCCTCCGTATCACCTTCCTGCAGGCGTGCGTGATCGGATCGTATCGGCCCAACGCGTGCACATCTATCTGCCCGTTCTTGCCACACCACAGCTTCTGGATTGTTGCCAGCAACAGGTGATCCACGAAGGGATGACTCTCGAACTGCTCATCAGCTCACCCCTCTTAGAGACGCTCTCCGAAGAATTTCCGGGATCACTCGGGGCGATGGCTGCTGTCAATCATTGCACTGCCTTTGCTACAGACACAGTGCCCGATCTACTGCCGTTCGGAGTGATGATCGCCGAGACTGATACAACCACGTCTGTCTCGGTTATCGTGTACGGTGAAAATCATACTATTCATGGAACTATCCACAACGAATCAACCGACGCCGTCCAATGGGCCGAGGAAAAGTATGCATACATCTGTGATGGCGCAGCCGACGTAACCGATGAGTTACGCGCACTCCTACCAGCAAAGAGAGAAATGGTGACGGGAGGCGTATCGATCAATGACACCGAACGGATTGCGCTCGAGAGTGAGGGGTTTATCCAACTAACACCTGAGTACTTCGCTCAGCGTGCGCCATCCCCACCAATGACCGGCTGGCGCACCGGGTTCGATCTCGTTGACGTCCACGCCGGGTACGCCATCGACCGAGAGAGAGAGCATAACGGTGCTCGACAGTCACTCACCGATGACCTCGTTGCTCGCCTTGAGGGAGGGTCTGATCACGCGCTGATCGGGCTACCGGGATCCGGAAAAAGTACAGTGTGTCGATCGGTCGCATGCCGGTGGTATGAACAGGGAGAGGGAACTGTATTCTACCGGAAAAGCGGCATTGGGATGACGTTCGATTCACCGGAAATCCTCAGTGCACAACTTCGTGCGGCGGTCTCTGAGGGTCACGTGCTTGTCGTCGTCGAGGATGCTGTGCGTGCAGAGGCGAACACGATCTTCCGGGTGATGAAGGCGTTCCAAGAGAACGAGAGCGTATCCTTTCTGGTTGATGCCCGCACAAGCGAGTGGAACGATCCATCGATGTTTCCCGCTGACGCGCGCCTAGACGCCTACCGAACCGAAACCATCGAAACGGTGACGATGCCCACGTTCAACGAACGAGAGTGTGAGCGGCTCGTTGATCGCTTTCAAGAAACAACCGACCATAGAGTTGATATCTCAGCTACCCACCTGATCCGTGGGAGTGAGGACGAATATAATGAAGGGCTCATATATGAGAATCAAGCGAATCAGCCCGCCGAACTTCTCCTCGTGTTGCATCGATTGACGCTCCATTCCGACCCGCTCGTAGGCGATACTTCGCAAACGCCGACATCACTCATAGAAGATGTTCAACGAACTTACAAATATCTCCGCGCTGACGGCGATATGGTACTCGACGTTGGCGTGCTCGTGAACCTCCTCAACGCAGCAGATCTCCGTCTCCAGCCCGCCCTCGTATATGCACTGGCTGAGACCGACGATGAGGTCATGGCTGTTCATGACGCGCTGACGGCACTTGAAGACCGGTCCATCTTCGTAAGAGAGGCGGGTGCAACCGATGATTCCTACCGGGTAGTTCATGAGGCGTGGTCGGAACTGTTTCTCGCCCATCTGCTTGACACTGCCGGGGAGTACGCAGCGAGTCATCGAGTCGGGCGGTGTATCACTGCTCTCCTCGCGTTGGCCGATGACGACGCGCGTCGTGAACGATGTATAATGGGAGGCGAAAGAGGTGAATCCGTCATCAATCAGATTGAGGAGGCACCGACCGAGTGGACCGACACGACTATCGAGCGACTCTTTCACCTCGGATTGAATTGTCCGAAGCTTGCTCCACTGTTCGGAACGACTGAACATTCGTCTGTTGAATTACCAGCCGCCTGCTCTTCGGAAATGGAACCACGCTGTGCGGCGTTGCGCGGTCGCATGTATTTCCAAGCAGGAAATCGTGATTGGGCTGAGCATGAGCTTAACCGTGCTGTCGGTCTCGTCGATGACGCCGGTATAAGCCATACTGATCGAGGAAGAAAAGTAAAAGCACTATGTCACAAGCATCTTGGATCAGTCGCCTTGCGACGTGGTCGAATCGCTGCGGCAGAAGATCTCTACAGACGTGCGCTCAACAGTTATCGTGAAATCGGTGACCGGTTGGGTGAAGCAACCTGCCACAATAATCTCGGCATTGTCGTGTATGCACAGAGAGATCTTGAGCACGCAGCGGAATATTTTGAACGGAGCCTCACGATCCGTCGTGAGATCGGTGCATCACGGAAACATCAGATCTGTCCGCTCAACAACCTTGGGGTAGCTGTTTCGCGACGCGGTGATTTCGACCGCGCAGAGAAGTATCTCGAACAAAGTATCGAGATCGGTCGCGACCTCGGTGGACATTTCCGGATGGGACGTGCGTTTTACAGCCTTGCGGTCATTGAACGATGGCGTGGCAACCTCGACCGCGCCGAGAGACATTGCAAACGAGGCCTTGACGCCGCTCAGGATGCCGGCGTCTCCGATTTGAAAGCGCTTGGTCTACTCAATCTCGGGATAATTACGCTTGAGCATGGCAACCTAGACTGTGCAGAGGAGCACATTCAACGAAGTTTGGACATCTGGAGCGAAACAGAGAACATTCAGTACAGGGCAATGGGACGTCTTTTTTTCGGTGTCATCATGCGCAAACGCGGTGATTTTGCTGCTGCTACAACCCACCTCACAGAGGCGTTGTCTCTTTGCCGTGATGGTCACCCTTACGGGGAGGCGAAGACGCTGATCGAATTGGGTGAGACTGCCCGGGCGCAAGGAAACGTAGCACGGGCCAGTGAGCGTTTCGAGACTGCCATAGCGTTATACCGGGAGATGGGTGCTGTGCGCGATGCGATCGAGAGCGTGGAACGACTCACAGCGATCCCCGAGATCAAAAATGAGACCGAGACAATACGCGCCCACCACGAAATGGCAGTCACCCTGGCTCAAGAGGCCGAATTCGATGTATCCGTGTCGATCAGCGAGCATCGGGCGGTCGACGACACAGATGATTGTGACGACTGAGACCGGATTGGCCGTTTTCTAGGATGTCTCGAATTCGACTGAACATCGTTTGCGGCGCTCGCTGAGGTCACAGCAGGCAAGGGTGACGCGTTCGTGTTACCCGACGAACCATTTCACTCACGACATCCGTCTCGAAGCGTCAGCGAATCTGTTGCAATAGATCTGCTGGCGAGCGCCTCGGTAGTGCTGCTTCGTCGTGAGTCACCCCCGCCTCGGAACTGGATACGTTCCATGAGTCTCTCGTACACGTCGGGCCCGGAAGAGTACTGAACGGCAGTTCCACCGTGTTCTCGTTGCGAATTTAGGAGACACCTCGATTCCAACATAAATGAACCAAAAAATATATGTATGAGTGTTCAAATATTCATTGATAATGTATCGATGATATAATTATCCATCTGATCCTGATCTCAGTTGTCGATCTATGATGCAGGACGACCCCGCTGACGTGACCGACAGTACAGTACTTTCAGACGAATCGGCAAACAGTGATTCCATTGCGGAACCGTCTCCCTCGACTGGCCAGTCACTGAGTCGGCGCACACTACTGAAGGGGACGGCATCGGCAGCCGTCGGTATGACCGGGCTAGCTACGATTAGTGGAACAGCTGCTGCTGGGAATTGGGGAGAGTGTCATCACAACCCCCCCCGTGCACCCAGCTGGTTTGGCTATCTTTCACCATGGGAACAATCCGAACACAACTTACCGAATGCTAACAACGGACTGTCTATTTACATTCATGGATTCCTGGGTACGAGACAGGGTGCGGTTGATACTGGACACGAAGTGTGGAGAAAAATACGTGACGAAGGGTACCCACACCATGCTTGTTTCTCCTTTGTCTGGCCCGCTGGTAACGGGTTTACTGATTGGGGGAGTGCCAAGGACAACTCCTACATGGCCGGGAGGTGGCTTGGGGACTTCATAAATGGTCGCGGCTGGACAGACGAGGACGGCAAAAACATCAACATTATCTGTCACTCTCTCGGTGCTAGGGTGGCGTTAGAGTGTATTAAGACACTCCACGAGAAGTATCAAAAATCTATAGACACCATCCATTTTCTAGGCGGTGCCGTCGATGTGGGAGAGGTATCATTTGAGTACAACACCGCTCTGGAGCATGGCTGCGGTTGGACGCACAACTGGTACAGTGAGAGTGATCCCGTTCTCAGAAAATACTACGTAACCTGGGAGAGGACGCAACCAATCGGACTGAGAGCACACACTGGTAACATAGAGATGACTAGCTATCCGACTGGCATGAAGCAGCACTGTCAATATATGGATTACGAATATGGTGTAATAAATGATGTAGCACGTGTTGTCGGCAACGGATAAAGCGTCGCCAGCTAACACGATCTAAGTCTATTCTTCTGTTTGATGAGTCGCTATTAGCGATTGGGTTACGCTGAGCGAAGAAGATGCTGTCGCATCGGCAACTGAGCGCCGCCAACAACGATGGCTCTCGGTCGATTCTTCATGGTTTTCTCCCCAGACCGTCAGTGCGACCGCTTCGACACAGAACTTAAACATCAGCATCAGGTAGCCGAGGATGCTTCGTGAGGTACTGAATATTTCGTTCTGATAGATATACAGAAATCCTATCGTTTCCAATGTGAAGTTCGAGTGTGAGGTAACATCTCGTTTCGCTGTGGGTACCATCACGTTCCGATCGGAGTGATCACGCCGGACTAGCTTTATCAAACGTCTTATTGATAGTTTCGTGCACCTGAAATCACATTATTACTGCCATTATGGAATAATCGATATAGAGGAGGCATTCCTCGATCCTAAGTGGAGTTATGGGAAGCTATATGTATGAGTATTCAAGCCATCGTCTGCAGACGCGCCGATGAGGTTATTATTCATCTGATTATAATCTCACTTGTCAATTCATGACGACCAACGAACCGGCACAAGCGAACGAGCAGAACGAAAAAATAGACGGAACTTCACGGCGAAATATCTTGAAACTCATTGGAACTGCCAGTGTCGCCACCTTTGGCGCAGGAGCACTGACAGGTACAGCAGCTGCAAGCGACGCCACTCCAGAATCAGCTACCCCAGAGGAGACTGCAACGGCCCAGTTCTCATCGGAGAAGAAGGACGAATCGATCGATCCAGCGGTAGCAAAAGCAGTGAATGAAGCGATAGCATCCGGGTGTGTTGAGTACATTGCCCCGCCTGTCGGTCCTCAGGTCAATATCAAGCCACCATGTGTCTACGATGCCTATGCCGACCCGTGGGGATACGCGTGGAATCTCCTCGTACAATACCCGACGTTGGATGACTGCCGCACGACAGCGAGCGTTGCTACCGAGATCGATGCGCATCGACTAGGCCAGTATGGGGAAGAGATATCACTCCAATGTAGTATCGCAGACTAGTCGCCACCGAGGAGTCGTTTCTCTCTTACCTCCTTGCTGGACGCGTCGTCGATCCACCTTCGCCCCGTTAAACAATTCGAGCCTGCGACGCTGATCGACGGCATCGACGACGACACGGCGCGACTGCTCTCGGTTATCCGATCCGAACCACCTTTCGTTGCCAGTCACCGTAGCGATCGATATCACGACGATGCCGTACTACGTCGATGTTGAGGTAGTACCGATGGTGAGCGGAACTCCAGACGGAGACCGAAGAGCGTTCAAATTTGCACGCCTTCGATCGTCGAGTGGAATATTCCGTTGGTGCTCGTTATCGAACCGGTTCGCGAGGGCTCATCGTGGGATGCCAATCCCCCGAATCGGATTCACTGGGTCGTCCGCCGCCCCGTTCTTCGGACAAAAGAGCACGTGCCGATCGAGATGGTGCTGTTTCCTGTTTGCCGTCCTCCGCTACGATATCTGGCGTGTGATGGATTTTCTGCTGAAAGCTCGTCAACGGCAATATGGACTATGCCCCGATACTGACTGCTGGTGAGTGCGTCGAATTAGTGTCGTCAGTGCTGATTCCAGAGGACTGGGTGCCTGACGTACAACTCGGTTCGTCCCGAGTGAGTGGCAACGCTTTCGCGAGTCACCTCGATCAATGGATTTTCTGACGAACGATGGGTACTCAGTGGTATAATGCTCCGTTTCAAACCCAATCGGGACAAATAAATCTCGGTTACTGACTGTTGTACCACCAGTCGAAGAATGATTAGAGGAGTCAAACCAGAAAATATATCTATATTTAATCTAAAAATAATAGATTAATAATATACTTGAATAATAAATTAATAGATTATTATTCAAAGTCCGAATTTCGGTCGGTCTGGACAGTGGTTGGTCGAGAGACGAATGGACCGGCTGCAATAGTTCGTTCCGAAATAATTGCTACTCGAAGTAAATATACGGCTAGCACAGCAAGCGGTGTAACCGCGATCGAGAGGAGTGTGACTATAATGATCACGCTAAGTTCTCCAGAAATATATGAGGGGAGTGATGTATCCAATAGTCCAAGAACTATCACAGCGACGAGCGCGGGGAGACCAACGTAGAGGAGCTGGCGGGACAGACGGGCAAGCACGCGCTGGGTATAGGTCGTTCGGAATTGTATGCGGGCAACGCTAAACAGTTCGAGTGCTTCGATCAAACTGGAAAGCGCTTGTTGTGTCTCAGTTTGAAGTGCCTTGTCTGAATCATGTTGGAGCTGGCGAGCTTCGAATAATTGGCGGGAATCGTTATACTCCAAGACTGGAAGCAGCGCATTAATTCGACCTGGACGGGCTTGTTCGATCGATTCGTTCGCTTGAGTGGTTTCGTCGATGACGGAGCGTGCGAACGTCTCGATCGTTTCACGAATCTCCGGATCCGTTTCTGGTCCGACGCTCTCTTCGAGCGCTACAGCTTTGACTTTGATGATTCGCACGACTAGAGAAAGAAATCCGGTTGGAAGCACTGGACTTGGCTTTGCACTGGCTATCTGCTCGACGTCACGTCGATATCCCTTTACTTCTTGAATTCGAGATCGTATCTCCCCAGCAGAGCCGAACTCTTGGGAGAGTACAAGCTGATTTATAGCTAAGACGATAGAGAGGAAAGCGATCAACCCCGGCACGAACCCACTGGCGATCCCGCGTACAGCCTCCTGATCTTCAAGGCGAATTATTCCCATATGGGTGAGTAATAGAAGTGAAGAGAATGTAATCAATACGAACAAGCCAGCTACTACGTGGCGATCTCCGGTCACCAATACCCATTGCGCGAATCTCTCTCGTGAATCGGCCATCGTTCTCATATTCAGCTATCAGTCATTTATGGATGTTTCCTAGCATCTGCATTCGAGCGGTGAGAAACGAGGACCGTCGAATTCGTCGCGATCTCAGTGTTGCGGAGGTGAGGTATCTTCAACAGAGTGGCCGCCAATCATGGTATTCCATCCGATACCGACCAGTGACGACCCGACGTACAGTCAAGACTGGCGAGAAGCGTCTCCTGCCACTTGCTGATCGGAGTCTGACTGACAGTCTCTACGAAACTCCTAGAGAAGTAATTGTTAGCAGGGAGTGCAGGCGGAATGGTCAGTTTCCGTTTCACAGTGGGTTTGCTCCGGCGTCTGCCAGCAACTGCGCCCTCGTATCACGCGGGAGAGTGTACTGCTTGCAGAGACGCTCGATCGCCTCAACTAGCCGTGACGGCTCCGCAGAAATATTCGCTGTTCCGGTCCCCTTTGTAACGAGCGCTCTGTCGAGATAGATGAACTTGTACGACTCCGCTAGACGGAGACACAGCTCCCAATCCTCGAAACAGGGAAGATTTTCGTCGAAGCCACCACAGTTGGCTACCGTCTCTCGCCGCACAAGGGGCGTTGACGTGTATGTTGGCATATCGAGGTGACGTATCGACTTCACCATGTCCCCAACGCTCCATCGCGTGGTAGCGGTTCACCGCTATCTTTTTCGATAGCGCAGTAGGCCACGCCATAAGACGGTGGAGTATCACGGAGCGCTGCTATCTGTCGTTCGAGTTTCTCCGAATGCCATCGATCATCAGAGTCGATGAATGCAACAAGGCTACCATCGGCTACCGTGATACCCCAGTTTCGAGCGGCACCTACGCCCACCGATTCGTCCCGATGGAAAAGACGGAGACATTGGATCGTCGAACGAGTCGACGACCCGTTGTGTTCCATCGGTCGATCCCCCATCGATAACGATACATTTGAGGTCTTCGTACGTTTGTCTGAGAATGCTCTCGATGGCGGTTCTCACGACCGCCGACCGGTTGTACGTCGACATGATGACGCTCACCGTCATTTCTTATTCGCTTAGCTGCTCTTCCGAATAAATCCACGCGCCACATGAAGATTAGAAGCGCACTAGTATCGTTTGGATCAGCATCATATAGTAACCGCTCGCCAACAGCCTGCTGACGAGTCTGGCAGCTGCCCAACGCGAGCAGGCCGTACCGTCGACGCTCGTACTATTCGCACTTGGACACTAAGGCAGCACGATTATACCCGACGAGCGGATGGTAGTGGGTAATGGTAGAACATACCCGGTCGCTCGGGTTCCGCGTCGCGTTCGCGATGGGACTAGGAACGATGATCGCGGCGGGTATCTTCTCCCTCTCGGGGACGGCAATCGCGGCCATCGGCAGCAGTGCAGTCATCGCGTTTCTCATCGCCGCTGTTGTTGCGGGTATTACCGCAGCATCGTACTCCGAATTCGCGTCGATCTACTCAGAAAACGGTGGCGGATATCTCTTCTCCTCCCGAACGTTCGAAAACCAGTATCTCCTCTACGCGGAGGGTGTCTCGTTGTTTCTCGGCTACACCGGTACGACGGCCTTCTATCTGGCGACGATGACCGAGTGGGTACAAGAGTTCGTACTCCCTCATTCGTGGGCAATTCCTCATGGAACGGCTGCAGTCGGCATGGCGCTCCTCCTCGGGCTACTTAACGTGCGTGGAACCGAGGAGAGTGGATCATTTCAAGTGATCGTTACTGGCGCGAAGGTCGCGGTGCTCTTTGCGTTCATTGGTGGAGCATTCGCATACAAACCCCCAGCCCAAACTGTGGGCACGTTTACCACTCAGTTTGAGGCCGACCCCGTCGGAATTATCACTATCGCGTCGTTGGCGTTCATCACCTTCTTCGGCTTCTCAGCGATCGCCGCGAGCGCAGGCGAAATCATCAATCCTCGCGAAACGGTCCCTAAGGCGATCGCTGCGAGCATTATCACGGTTGCAGTGCTCTACACGTTCGTCATCATCTCGATGATCAACGCACCGACGCCAGCGGAAGTCATCGCTCAAGAGGGTGAGACGGCAATGGGAAAGGTCGCCGCGGACTTCCTTGGAAACATCGGACGGACCCTGATCGTCGCTGGCGCGATTTTCAGTATGGTGAGTGCCTCGAACGCGAGCATTCTCGCCGCAATAGGTATTAGTAATCTTATGGGACGACAGGGGCAAGCCCCTCGACGATTTTCTCGGATTCATCCCACGTATGGAACCCCCTTCTGGAGTGCCGTTACCACTACGTTTACGATTGTCGCGCTAATTCTCATTTTCATCGCAGTGTTTCCTGCTGAGGGTGGACTCTTTGGAATCGATCTCGGACTCAATGCGCTCACTGGATTTGCGACCCTGAATCTTCTTGCACCGCTCTCGGTAGTCAACGTCGCACTCATCTACTCGCGACGACGGTTCCCCGACCTCGATCGCCCTCTCAAAGTGCCGTTCTCGCCAATCGTCCCGATCATCGGTATCGTCGCTAATCTGGCGCTGATCACGAGCTTGCCACCCGCGGGTATCATCGTCGGAATTATCGTCGAAGCTATCCTCGTTCTCGCATACGTCAGCTGGGGGGGTGCGCCCGAAGTTGACGAGTTGTTCGAGCGGGCTGTCGCACCGCGTTCCCCGCTATCGAACGGAAACGGTCAGCAACAGCCTTCCGAAATCCCTGCAGATGAGGAGCGATTCCGCGTCCTGGTTCCGGTGGCACGGCCAGTCAATGCCGTTCCGTACGTTCGACTGGCGGCCAAGCTCGCTACCGTCCGTAGTGATATGCCACTCCTCCAGGTCGTCAACGTCACACGGCGGCCAGAACAGACGCCAAGTGAGTCGCTTCTCGAACACGCCGAAGAGCGAGCAGATGCGCTCACAGATGCACTCACAGACAGCGAGATTCCCGTCGACTATACGGTCGAGGGACACATCTGCCGCGATGTCGGATTCGATATCGTCCAGACAGCCCGCGACGACGGTGTCGACATGATCGTTATGGGATATCCGGAAGAACACAGAGCAATCACCGAGAAGGTCGAGTATGAATCGCCGTGTGACGTATTCTTCGCCAAGGGGTTTTCCGACCACATCGATCTCTCGACGGTTAACGTCGGTACCGGCAGCGGACCCCATCATCGATCGTTTTTACCGTTCGCTAACGAGTTAGCGAATCAGGGATCTAAGATACATATTATCACCGTGGAGCCGATAGGAACTGGTGGAACAGCGGAGAAACCGGAAGCGACTCTAGATGTGTTCACCGACACGACGGCAGTCGATGTCCATCGTGTGACTGCTGCTACCGTCGCAGAGGGGCTCGTTTCGACGGCAGCAGACAACGGTGGGATCCTCATCATCGGCGCATCCCGAACACGATACCTAAAGGGATGGATATTCGGTACGACGCCCGACCGCGTGATCCGACGAGCCGAGGAGACCGATCTTCCGATCATCGTCTATACGAGTCCGACTGGCGTCCCTGGCAGAATCGAAGATATCCTATTCCCAATCTACCGTTACCTCCGGGGTTTTTACAGGTGAGAGAGCCGGAGAAAATATATCATGCTGTACGACAATGTGCGTCACTAGTAGCAGCGATCGAAACGAAATAGAGCCGAATCAGCGTACGACGGGACCACTACCGTCGACTCATCAGTAGACTGTATAGTTTTTCGAGGAGATGCTTGCACCCAGTAGTCTTATTGAACCCCAACGAACGAAAGCGTATGACACACGAACGGTTATCAGCTATTGGATCTTGGGAGTACGACTGCAGCGCTCCAGTCGTCGGTAACGGCGTGGCTAGACGAATACGATGCTGAGTGATCAGGAGTTGCCGTCGACGGTGCCGAGCGTTGGAAGCGGAAACCACAGAACAGCTTGAATACTCTCATATGTTGTGATGGTCATGCTCTGCTGTCCTCGCTTATGTTCTCCTGTTCTAAGAGCGTCCGTCTCCACACCCCGCCTTTCGTTCTTCTCTCGATAGACTCGTTTGTCTGCGCCGGCTGGTGACTATCCCTCTGTAACAGCTACCTGCAGCGTAAATATGCCGAGTATGTCCGATGAATTTCGACCAGCAGTGAAATACAGGCTGTAGGTTTTTCTTATTTATCACGGTAATTGGTGTATAGAGCATATCGACCAAGACACAGATGAAATACGATCTCTCAGGGTGATGGAGGTCAGCAAACGGTTTGAATTCTCAACGTTCCCGACGACCACCGAAGACATCCTCGAAGAATTCGGCGATGTTGAAATCGAGTATCCCCGTGGTTCTGATCCCCTCCGAGCAATCCTCGAACGGTCAGGCACGAGACCTATAAACCACGGGATATACTGGCGTTAGCAATTCTTAACGGTGTCAGGCGGGACGCTGTTGGACGCCCGCAGTACAGTGACCGTGGCGACCAGCGAAACGAAAAACTTGACCGTCCGATCCAATCATTCTGAATCGCACTTCGACGCTATCGATAGCTATGACGGAAACGTACTATTCGATAAACGATACGATCGTATAGATTGTGTGACCTGTGATGGGTTCGTCGCAACGTCTGTGCACCATGCTTGTGTAGCGCGATCACGATCTCACTGTTCTTTCACGGACACCGATCGATATCTCCCGACTGAGATATCGGCACTCCCAGCCGTCGATCACGGGTCACGAAGTGGTCCACGTTGACGGGACAGAACGTGACGGTTGCCACAGGACGATCCGGGATACTCTTGCTATAGAGACATCGTTAGTGTATCACGAAACTGGTCTATCGATGAGGAAAGCGATGGCTACCACTCATACCGAGTAATCGAATCTTCGGTCTGTGGACACACTACAGCAAATGCGAACGATCGCTTCTATCGCTATAACCCCGGAAAACCAACCTCTGAGCATCGTACCGGTGCAGGTAGGTGTTTCAGTCGATCCGTACCACGTATTGGCTGCATTAGGCACGACGACCACCCTTTCTATTACAAGCATACGTTTGTAACGGCTGCTGTGTTTTAAGGGAGTCAATCTGGCGGTGCCAGGGAGCTTGCTGGCTACCAGAAGTTATCAACAATGGAATACGACAGCGTTTGAGGAAGCGTACGGCATCGATATCCACCCAGACACTGCGGCCACGTGGAGGACGGAATGTGTCCGGCTGGAGCCGCTCACCTGCGGCACGGAGGACCACCACGGAAACGGACGACTGAACCGCTCTCTACGAGGTGTCTCTTTAGCAATGACGAAGGGCTGAGAGCACACGTGATGTGGATCACACTCATACAGCGGCGTAGTCTCGTTCGACAACATCACGACTCATCCTCCGAAAGCTGTGGATCAACGTACTGGCGACGATATCACATTATCCATCTGAAAGTTCCTCCTTGAGGCGTCGTTCGAGGTTGGTGAGATCGTCGTGAATGTCCCCACCGCCTTCGATCTCGTCGAGCCGGTTTGCTAGGCCCTGGAGCCGCGCGAACTTCGCGCTCTCATCGACTCCCGTCTTCTGGACGTACACCTGCTCGTCGGCGTCATACACCATTCCTTCGGACAGATCCGTTACCGCGAGTACGACATCCAGCTTGTTGGAATCAACGCCGAGCACCCACTCATGGGGGATGCCATGCTCGTCGAGTACGTCCAGCACCGTCTCCTCATCTTTCGGACGACGCCGCTCGCGCGTGGTTTGCTGGACCGTTCCAAACCGACCATGCAGCTGTTGGTCAGGCCCAAGCCGGTCGAGTAAGGGCTCTCTAACGGTCTTCCTGACCCGGTCGGCACCACGCTGGACGTCCGACAGTAGAACGTACAAGTCGGCGAGTGCTTCGGTGTCGAGCGACGCTGGATCGTCTGCGTCCAGCCGATCGAGCAAGTCGGCACACAGTACGGCGTCATCGTGAATACGCTCGGGGCGCGTCCGTGCCTCCTCGGGTGGAACGAGGTGGGGGGACTCCCCACCGACTGCTTTATCGGGGGCTCGTGAGAGCGTTCCGTCCTCAGAGACGTGTTTGGACGAAAGGCTCAGGACGACTGTATACGGCTCGACGCCGGGCGGCACGCTCTCTAACGAGATCGGATCGTCTTCGAGAGAATCGGTGAGCACAATGAATTGCTCGCGGCGGAGCGACTGCTCCTCACCACTGTCCTGGAACTGGATGACGATTCGATCCTCAAAGGTGGCTTCGATCTTGAACGAGCGCTCTGAGACAGGCGTCACCAGTTCCGTCCCGAGAGCAAGACGCTCACACTCCTCGCGCAGGCGATGCCAGAATTCATTCATAGGGTAACTGTTCGTCATGATTCCAGAAAAGCACCAGCCATGTGATCGCCGTATGGTTTACTCACCGACAGTGAGTAAAACGATCGAGAGGTGTGTTGCTTCGTCGCGGTCTGCGTCGAAAGGACTGTCGAGCAAGTCGGCCGGATCGTACCGCTATACCATCACCACGGCTACTCGGTCGAGTAGTAATCGTTTCTGTAAGGACTGTCATCGCCACACATACTATCGTGCAACGCTCACATTCAGTATGGCGAACAGTCAGGAACGCTCATCAACCGGAGATGCCGACCGAATCACAGTGACGTATCCAGCAACAGCTAGTGGCCACATCAGGTCTCCCCTTGAAACCGACTCGTATCGGAGATATCTCCGAATGTCGAAGACAGGGACGACCTCTGTCGGTGAGGAGTGGGAGGAGTTCGTCAGTGGTGGCTGTGGGAGCACGACTGACGTAGTGCTTCGGGTTGCGGCGATCGAAGGCGGTGACTGCATCGGCGAGGAAACGAAGATCGTGTTTACGCCACGGCCTGAAATGGGCGAATGATCCTTATCCGACACCGAGCCTCATGAACGAATGAGCGCACCACACAGCGGGGGGTTCAACACGACAGAACTCATAGAGCACAGTATGGGAGATCCCAACCGCGAACCGCAGGTGAGCGACGAAGAGATCCTTTCGGTGTTCGCTCGGAGCGGCGATAGGAATCTGCTGGTGACAGACGTTGCAGACGAGCTGCCAATCCATCACACTGTTCTCAATGACCGTCTCGACGATCTCTACGAGCGTGGCCTGCTCACAAGCGAAGAGAGGTCGCGCGGAACTGTCTGGACACTTGCATCCGAGGTCGAGGACGATCTCCTTATTTCGGAGTCTGAAGTCGAAACTGACGTCGAAGCGCAGGCGACGGCAGCGACTGGATCCGAGACGACCCCGCGACAAGAAGAGAATCCGACAGAAAGCCTCCAAGCGCCCGCCGAGGAACCGAGAGGACCGGAGATTACCGACGAACCCACTATTGAAGAGATCGAAACGTTCGACCCACCGGGATCATCCACCGATCGAGAACGGAATCGGGAGGCG